>NZ_MVQM01000178.1:0-179662 GCF_002067195.1 Pelotomaculum sp. PtaB.Bin117
GTTTGAAGCGGTCGAATGTATTGTAGCTGAAAAACGGGCTAAAAAATAAGCTAAATAGAGAAGAGCAATAATAGATGTTCCTGTGTTGCCGATGGGCTGTGGATAGCGCCGTCCTGTGGACACCTTGCCAAGTTGACCACAGGACTTGGATAACGTTCAGCGTTACCCACACTGTCCACAACCCGGCGGTTATATAAATTAAAGCAAGAGAAAAGACTGTATTTATGAAACTATATAAGTGCTATTGTGGTATTAAATTACCATAGCTTGAAAGGAGGGATGCAAAAAATCTATTACTCTACATGATTTTGCAAAGCGTGATTTTTATTCCACCCTGGACTCCTTACCTGACAGCATTGTGGCAATTGATTATAAGAAAAGGTTTTATTTGCCGACAAGGTGGTGGAAAACCATTTAGGTATAAGATTTAGTCATTTGTACTGGGAAATATTACCGCTAAACAATGGAATATGGTTAACTAGTTGCTACCCCAATATTTAAGGATATCCGAGTATCAGGTGCTCTTATTGTATCTATAATGGTTCAAACTGGGTATAGGAGTTGCGAGAGCTAAACTTCCAAGATTTAGCGGTGACTAGTGAGATGTTCTATAACATGCATGACATTGAAAGAAAATTCATAATTGAAAAGGAGTATGCGGAAATGAAAAAGCAATTTCAAGTAAAGTGCATCATAGCCGTAATAATTTCTTTAATCTTGGTTATCGGGCTTGCTGGTTGCGGCGGTACAAATCAAGCCGGCCAAACGAACAATGGCGGTGATTCCCAAAAACAATATGTAATGCGGATTGGTACGGTAACGGTTCAGCCCCAAATGCAAAATGAAACGATGGAACAATTTAAGCAACGTCTGGAAGCAAAATTGGGAGACAAAGTTAAGGTTGAACTGTATCCGGCCAGTCAACTGGGCACGATGCAACAAATGATTCAGGGGCTGCAAAACGGCAGTGTCCAGGGAGTAATTATTCCAAGCGGTTATTATGCGACTGTTGCGCCAGCCATAGGTGTTCTTGACCTGCCGTATTTCTTTGCCAACGGCGCCCAGGCAGCCAGAATTATGAATAGCGGCGGGGATAAAGAACTAGCGGCTTATCTTGCCACAAAGGGCATGGTGCCGCTGGGTTGGGTAGAGTCTTGCGACATAACCATTTTAAGTAAGGATCCGATTACGCGTATGGAAGACATTCAAGGTAAGAAGATTCGTGTTTTCCCCAATGCGATTTCCCAAGAAGTAATTAATTCCTTAGGAGCGTCCGCAACAACTCTCGATACTGCTGAGCTTTCCGCGGCTGTCCAGCAAGGCACCATAGACGGCGTTTATGCTGATCCCTCGCTTTTCTGGGCCATGAAACTTTACCAGTTACACCAGAATCTTCTGTTGGCGCCAAAGGCGGGTGTTCTCAGCACCTTTATGAGCAGCAAAACCTGGTTGGACAGCCTGCCGGCAGATATTAGAGATACAATCTGCGAAACGGCCATGGAAACAATAACAGAGCACATGTACGACTATGTCAAGCAATATTACGAAGATTGGAATAAAGAATTTAGAGCCGCCGGGGTACAAATCGTTGAGCCTTCAGCCGAATTCAATGCCCAGATCAAGCAGGCCACCCAGTCCGCTCACGAGTTATATTTAAGCGGTGGGCCGGAAAACCAAAAGATATATGATGCGCTAAAGGTTGCCATCGATAACTATAAATAGGAAGCAGGGAAAAATAAATCAGTGAAAATCGATCAAGGGGTTTGTGAATACCTATGAGCAGCCCCTTGATTTGATTAATTAACAGTGGGAGGAGGATCTATATGGGCATTTTTAGAATATTGCAGAAAACACCTGGCTTTATCGCCGGCATTTTTTTGGGCGTAAGCACTTTTATAGTCGCCATTAATGCCGTGTTAAGATACGGTTTTTCCCATGCATTACCTTGGATCGATGAACTAAGCATATTATTAATTGTAATGCTTATTTTTATTATTCAGATCCAGCTAGAAGCCAAAAATGATCAACTTTCAATTGATGTAATTGATTCATTTTTAAAAAAACATCCCGTTATCAAAAGAATCTTTGGCGTGATCCGTTGGGCGTTGACTATCACGTTATATTTTATGATCGTGAAAGCGGGTTTGGGCATCATTCAACAAAACTATGAGCTAAAAAGCGCCACACCTATCCTCGAATGGCCCCAGTATTTGCTTTTTGCCATCGTAGCAGCATGCATGACACTTACGATCATAACTTGTATCGTAAATTTAGCCCGGGAATTTAGTCCAGGAAAAAGGAGTTGATTGAATAGATGACTTTTGTCATTTTGCCGCTTGTTCTAATCCTGGCTGTTTTGCTGATCATAAATGTTCCGATCTATCTAGCCATTTTGACAGCAGCCATTTACTTGCAGGTTTTTGTGAACCATGTCGCCCTGTCGGCGGTCTTCGTCGGCCTCTATGAAAGCCTCACGAAGCCAAGTATGCTGGCAATTCCTTTTTTTATTTTAACCGGGGCTCTGATCGAATCAAGTACGATGGGAAAACGGCTGATTGATATTTTTATTTCTCTGCTGAAAAACGTACGGGCGGGATTGCCGATATCTTGCCTGTTGGCCAATGCTGTTTTTGGAGCCATATCCGGTTCGGCCCCGGCGGCGGCGGCCACGTTCGGGAAAGTAATCAACGAACCGCTGGAAAAGGCTCACGGGGAAAAACTTTCCCTGGGACTCATCACTTCGTCGGGGGCACTCAGCACAATTATCCCCCCCAGTATTATTATGATCATTTACGGGGTGGCCACGGATACCAACGTAGCCACGCTTTTTCAGGCAGGTTTTATTCCCGGCCTGGTCATTGTAGCCATTATCAGTGTCTATCTGTTTGTCAGATATAAGAGGAGTAATCTGGCTGGCGGTAAAACTGATTTTGCTGAAGTTGGCCGCTCCTTTATTCGAGGCCTGCCGGTGATTGTACTTCCGGTTTTAATCCTGGGAGGGATTTATGCTGGAGTCTTCACTCCCACGGAAGCCGGAGCGATAGCGGCAGTGTATTCTTTTGTCATAGGGGTTTTTGTTTTAAAAGATATAAAATGGTCCGAAACCATACCTATCTTAATGAACGCGTCCCGTATCACAGGGCAGATTTTTCTCTTGATTTCGGCCAGTATTGTTTTTGCCCAGGCTGCGACGATGGCCCAGATTCCCCAGTTGATTGTCGAAGGCTTCAGCGGTTTGGGGCCTATTATGTTCTTAGTGATTCTTAACGTACTGCTGCTGATTGTGGGTTGCTTTTTCGAACCTGGCGCAGCCATATTAATCCTGGCTCCGCTTTTGTTGCCGACGGCGCGCGTTCTGGGGATTGATACGCTGCACTTAGGGATAGTCTTTGCCGTTAATTTATCAATAGGTATGTTTACCCCGCCGTTCGGGTTAAATATATTTGTAGTTCAGAGTATCTTAAAAAAACCAATGGCCCGAATCTCTTCCTCGGTTATGCCTTATGTAGCTTTGTATGTTATAGGTCTGTTAATTCTCACTTATATTCCAGAACTTAGTTTGTGGCTGCCAAGGCTGCTCGGACAATAATCCGTTTAGCCCTAATCTACTTTAGCAGTTGATTCTTACCCCCACAATAGGCCCAAAATCATGCTCTAAAAAGAGATCCCGTAACACTATGATAGTGAATGGGATCTCTTTTTGGATTATTATGGGATTTGTTGTTTTGCCGTTGACCTTTCGACAGCCCCATCTTATATCACCCGTATCGATAATAAATAGTAAAAAAATACCATCCATTTCGATTATTGGGCAGTTTTGAAAATGTCAAGTCATTTACTTGACACGGCGGCCGACATTGAGTATCATATACCCGTAAAGCGAATTGCCTTGATAGTGTTGTGGCATGGTTATTGAATTTAATTTTTGGGATCAAGCAGGTGACGGACCGGTGTTGGAAAAAGTTGCTTGGATGAATCTGCTTTATGATTTCTACGGACAACTTTTGACTGACCGTCAAAAAAATTTTATTGAGCTCTATTACAGTCAAAACCTGTCTCTTGGGGAGATAGCCGGGGAGTTTGAAGTTACCCGCCAGGCTGTTCACGATACGCTGAAAAGGGCGGGCCAGCTGCTGGAAGAATACGAAGTGAAATTGGGCCTGGTGGAAAAGTTCTTGGCGCAAAGAGAAAAGCTGCTCGAAGCGGGTTCCCTGCTGGACGAATACAAGTCCACAGGGCAAGCCGGCAAGGTATTGCGGGCCAGGGAAATATTAAACGAAGTCTTGGAGTTGACCTTATCCCCAGATTAAAAGCGGGGATTTAACCTTATCCACGGTATTGTTAGGAGGGGTTCCGGTGTTTGCCAGTCTGGCTGAAAGATTGCAGGAAACCTTTAAAAAGTTAAGAGGGAAAGGCCGGCTTACCGAAACAGATGTAAATGAGGCGCTGCGGGAAGTGCGCATCGCGCTGCTTGAGGCTGATGTAAATTTCAAGGTTGTCAGGGATTTTGTGGCCCGTATCAAAGAAGGAGCGGTGGGACAGGAATTACACGCCAGTCTCAACCCGACTCAGCATGTGATTAAGATTGTGCATAATGAACTTACCGCGCTGATGGGCGGCGCGAACAGTAAAATCAAAATCGCGCCGAACCCGCCTACCGTGGTAATGATGGTTGGTTTAAACGGGGCCGGTAAAACCACAACATCCGCCAAGCTGGCCAACCTGCTGCGCAAGCAAGGCAAGCGGCCGCTATTGGTTGCAGCGGATGTTTACCGGCCGGCGGCGATCAAACAACTGCAGGTGCTGAGCAAGCAGATGGACATACCTGTTTTTACCATGGGGGAAAAGCAGGATCCGGCGGCTATCAGCCAGGCTGCTGTAAAAAACGCGGCGGCAAACGGATACGACCTGGTGATCATTGACACGGCCGGCAGGCAGGAAGTAAACAATGAGCTGATGAGTGAACTGGAAAGCATGAACCGGGTTCTCGCACCCGATGAAGTTCTTTTAGTCATCGACGCCATGACCGGTCAAATGGCCGTTAACGTTGCCGAGCAATTTAACAAGCGTCTTAACCTCGATGGAATTGTGCTGACCAAGCTGGACGGGGACTCCAGGGGGGGAGCCGCTCTCTCTGTCCGGGCAGTCACAGGAAAGCCGATTAAGTTTGCCGGTGTCGGTGAAAAGCTGGACGCGCTGGAACCCTTTCATCCGGACCGGATGTCCGAGCGGATCCTGGGCATGGGGGATATGTTAACATTAATTGAGAAGGCCCAGGAAAATTATGACGCCGAGCAAATGGCGAGCATGCAGAAAAAAATCCGGAACATGGAGTTTACGCTGGATGATTTTCTGGAGCAACTCTCTCAGGTAAAGAAAATGGGTCCCATTGAACAAGTATTAGGCATGATCCCCGGTCTGGGCGGGGCAAAGAAGATAAAAGACTTGCAGGTTGATGAGAAAGAACTGGTATTCATCGAGGCTATAATCCAGTCAATGACGCCCCCCGAGCGGCAGGAGCCGGAAAAGCTGTTAAACGGCAGCAGGAAAAGAAGGATTGCCAAAGGGAGCGGTACTTCAGTTCAGGATGTTAATCGCTTGTTAAAGCAGTTTGAACAAACAAAAAAAATAATGAAGCAGTTTGTCAACATGGAAAAAACTTTGAAGAAAGGCGGTAAAATGCCGAAGATTCCTTTCTTTAACAGCTAAACAGAAAGACAGGAGGTGAACTGTATGGTTAAGATCCGTTTAAAGAGAATGGGGGCAAAGAAAAAACCGTTTTACCGCATTGTGGTCACTGATTCGCGCTCTCCGCGGGACGGCCGGTTCATTGAGGAAATCGGGTTTTACGATCCGTTGAAGGATCCGGCGGTAATCAACATCAATGAGGAAAGGGCGTTGGATTGGCTGAAAAAGGGGGTTCAACTGTCCGAAACAGCAAAGGCTTTGTTTAATAAAGCCGGCGTGTTGAAAAGTGCGCCGGGTGAGGGTCAGTAGATTAGGAGGCTTTACGCTTATGAAAGAACTGGTGGAAATTCTGGCCAAAGCCCTCGTTGACCAGCCTGAAAAAGTTAATGTGCATTTGGTGGAAAAGGAAAAATCCATTTTGATAGAGCTTAAGGTAGCTCCGGAGGATATGGGGAAAGTAATTGGAAAACAAGGTCGCATTGCCAGGGCCATCCGTACTGTAGTCAAAGCCGCGGCAACCAGGCATAAAAAAAGAGTTTTGGTTGAAATTGTATAAGTAGCGGATTTTGCGGGAGGTTTCCGGGATGGAAAGTCTGACTCTGATCAGGCCGGTTCTGGTCAAGGTTAAGGTTACCGATAATTATAAGAAAAATGCGATTGCAGAACTTCAGGATGCTATACGCCGGATGGAAGTTGACCTGCAGCGCCTGGATTATCAAGAGAAGCGGCTGACTGTCGATTTGGAAAAGAAAAATCCGCAGGGAGTAGCAGCGGCGAGGCAGCATCTTGGGCAGGAGCGGCAGCGCATGGAGGAAAACCGGCATAAACTGATCGACAGGCTTAAAGAAGTGGGCGAGTTGCCGCTGGGTTCTGAAGTGTTTTACGGGAAAATGGAAAGTCCCGTGGAAATAAAAGTAGGTGACGATTGGCGGCGGGTGCTTGGAGTGGAAATCATATTACAGGATGGAGTCATAACCGACATCAGGTAAAGGATAGTTCCTGTGGAAGGGAAAACAATGGCTGAAGAATATATACGCATAGGTAAAATCCTGAACACCCAAGGCAGCCGCGGCGCCCTCCGGGTACTGCCGCTGACGGACTATCCCGAGCGTTTTCAAAAGATGGCCCGAGTACAGGTTCTGATCAATGATGCATTAAGGGAGCTAAGTATTGAGGACACGCATTTTCATAAGAAGTATATCATTATAAAATTTAAAGATATCCAAGACATGAACGCCGCCGGTGAATTGAAGGGCGGGTTTCTGGTTGTTACCCGCGATGAACTGGTGCCTTTGCCGGAAGGAAGCTTTTATATCTTCGACCTGATTGGTTTAGAGGTTTTTGACTCAGATGGTGAGCGTCTGGGTATAATTGCCGATATAATCCAGACCGGCTCCAATGATGTTTATGTGGTTGAAACTGAGGCAGCCAGGCCATTGCTCGTCCCTGCCTTAAAACAAGTGGTGCAGAAAGTTGATCTTAAGGGGCGGCGTATGGTGGTTCAACTGCCGGAGGGACTGGGAGACTAGAAAATACCTGATTTGATGCACGGCGCCGTTTGGCTGGCGGCAAAATTATAATGGTGGCTTTTTATGATTATTGATATTCTGACTCTTTTCCCGGAAATGTTTGCCGGGCCGTTTAGCTCAAGCATTTTGAAAAGGGCGCAAGAGCGCGGCTTGATTAAAATTAATCTGGTTGACATCAGGGATTATTCCACAAACAAGCACCGTACAGTCGACGATACTCCTTATGGGGGCGGCGCGGGGATGGTTATCTGCCCCGGGCCTTTGTTCGGCGCGGTCGAGCATATAACCGCGCTGCGGGGCTGCAAGCCTCGCCGCGTGGTATTGATGTGCCCGCAGGGCAGGCCTTTGGGCCATGAACTGGCTGCGGAACTTGCCGGAGAGGAGCATCTTGTCTTGATCTGCGGCCATTATGAAGGTGTGGATGAGCGTGTGCGGGAAAGACTGGTAACCGACGAGGTGTCTATTGGAGATTATGTTCTCACCGGCGGCGAGTTGCCGGCAATGGTTGTGGTGGATGTGATCGCCCGCCTGGTTCCCGGCGTATTGGGCGAGGCGGCTTCCGCCGAGGAAGAATCATTTAGTGACGGTTTGTTGGAATATCCTCACTATACCAGGCCGAGGGAATACCGTGGCATGGTTGTGCCCGATGTGCTTTTGAGCGGACATCACGAGAGGATCAGACTTTGGCGCAGACGCCAGTCCCTGCTGCGCACCTTGGCCAGCCGTCCCGAAATGATGGAGCAGGCGGTATTAAACAACGAGGACAAAGAAATAATAAAAAAAGTGATTAAGGATCTGCAAAATCTTGAATTAAGTTAACTATCTGTTTATCGGTAAAATTCTTGCCGTATTCTGAAATATTATGATATAATTGCTTTTGTTGAGCGTAGTATATGGAAGGAGGTAATCTCAGAAATGAATTTAATAAATATGATTGAACAGGAACAAGTGAAGAAGGATATTGTACATTTCAGCCCGGGAGACACTGTCCGGGTGCATGTTAAAGTGGTAGAAGGCGGCCGGGAAAGAGTCCAGGTCTTCGAAGGTGTCGTAATCAGACGCAGGGGCGGCGGACTTAGCGAAACATTTACAGTGAGACGGGTTTCTTACGGGGTGGGAGTGGAAAGAACATTCCCCATGCACACACCAAAAATCGAACGCATTGACGTTGTGAGAAGAGGCCGGGTTCGCCGGGCCAGGCTGTATTACCTGCGCAAGCTGCATGGCAAAGCTGCCCGTATCCAGGATAAGCGTGATAAAAGATGATGAAAAAGGGACTGGGCATAAAAGCAGTCCCTATTTTTTACTTTACGATGATAAAAGATAAGAGTCTTTTCTCTTCCATTCCGAGGGGGCAGTAAAGTGCTGTTTGAAAGTAATAATGAGATATCTTCACCTGAAAAGGGCAACCGGCCGTTTTATAGAGAAATTATAGAATCTGTAGCAATAGCGGTCCTGCTGGCTGTAGTGATCAGGTTGTTTATTCTGGAGCCGTTTTATATTCCTTCCGGCTCCATGGAACCTGCCTTGAAAGAGAACGACCGTATTATAGTAAGTAAATTAAATTACCACTTTCAGGAACCAAAGCGGGGAGACGTGGTAGTATTCAAATATCCGCTTGATCCAAAGAGAAACTTTGTTAAGCGGCTTATCGCGGTGGGCGGGGAAACAGTGGCGGTTAAAAATAGTGTTCTATACATAAACGGTCAGCCTGTACCGGAAGAATATCTGCCTAAGGGATTGCGCATCAATGAGAATTACGGACCGGTAGAAGTGCCTGAAGGCAGTTATTTCATGATGGGTGACAACCGGAACAACAGCGACGACAGCCGCAAGTGGGGATTTCTGCCGGAGGAATTGATTGTGGGTAAAGCGGTGGTTCTTTACTGGCCGCCCGGCCGGGCCGGCGTGGTACGGTAGCATGGATATTCAATGGTACCCCGGTCATATGGCCAAAGCCAAAAGGGAAGTCAAGGAAAACTTAAAGCTGGTCGATGTGGTAATTGAGGTATTGGACGCCAGGATCCCGGCAAGCAGCCGCAATCCTGACATTAACGAAATAACCGGCCGCAAGCCAAAGCTGGTGATATTAAATAAAAGCGATCTGGCTGATCCGGATTTGACCGGGATCTGGCTGAAAAAATTCATCAATTCAGGTATTCCCGCAGCGGCGGTCGACTTGCGCAGCGGCAGGGGAGTGCGGGCTGTGCCGGTTTTGGTCGGTCAGTTGGCCGCGCCCAAGATGGATTCGCTGATATCAGCGGGCCGGCGGCCGAGAGCCGCGCGCTGTATCGTGCTGGGTATCCCAAATGTGGGGAAGTCATTCCTGATCAACAAACTTGCAGACCGGCGGGCCGCCAGGACCGGATACAAGCCGGGCGTCACCAGGGGGCAGCAATGGGTCAGGATGGCCGGCAATCTCGAACTAATGGACACCCCGGGCATTTTATGGCCGAAGTTTGGGGACCCGGAAGCCGCTTTCCGCCTGGCAGTTACCGGCGCTGTCAGGGAAGAGGTTTTTAACATTTATGATGTGGCCGGGCGCTTGGCCAAGTGGCTGGCGAAAAACTGTCCGGAAGCCATCAAGAAGCGTTACAAACTCCAGGACCTACCGGAAGATGCAGGTGAATTGCTCGAATTGATCGGTATGAGCAGGGGATTTATCGGGTCTGGCGGTGTGGTAGATTTGCAAAAATCCGCGCATAATGTTTTGAAAGAATTTCGCGAAGGCAAATTTGGCAGGATAACATTGGATTATCCGGAAAATATATAGCAACTACAGTCCAACTGAACAGCGGTTGGATTTTTTATTTAATCTTGGGGTCTGCTCACGATACGGAAAAATCGCACGCTAACCGGATAATTGTTGTAGTGTTATTATAATTAAGCAATATGCTTATGATTTTAACATGGCAGAAAATCTTCCGGCTCAATAATTAACAATACTCCACTTATTAGCACAACAATGTTCATAAGTAAGCTGTATTTACTACCACTTAGTTTACTTATTAATTTATATCCCAACCAACTTCCCAATAGCATTGCAGGTGTTAACGATATGCCTGAAATAATCATACTAGAACGTAAAATATGTAGTTTGGTAAATAAAAGCTTTTGTTATATCCATATGGGTTGGAGTAAAAATACCGGCTTATCAGCCGGTAGATTACGTTTTAGCATATACTGACGGTACCCCTTTTATAAAAAACATAATTGATGTCAGGTTTCAGTGCTTTTGACATTAATATATTCAGTGGCGCTGACACCTCCGAAGGAAACTGTTATTACGGCGGTCCCTTCTTTTTTAGCGGTGATTATACCTTTTCGCAC
Source organism: Pelotomaculum sp. PtaB.Bin117 (assembly GCF_002067195.1). Taxonomy (NCBI): domain Bacteria; kingdom Bacillati; phylum Bacillota; class Clostridia; order Eubacteriales; family Desulfotomaculaceae; genus Pelotomaculum; species Pelotomaculum sp. PtaB.Bin117. The sequence goes on from NZ_MVQM01000178.1 coordinate 10,548, forward strand.
CGTGGCGATTGAGTTATCCGAAGTTGCCCGGGTAGCAGCGGTGGTAACTTTCTTCACTGCACCGTCGGGGAGGATTAAATTTGCCGTAAGTTGTTTTGTCATATTAATCATTAAGTCAGCAGCAGGTTCCTCAAGTTTTATTTGGTTTTTTGAATCAAAATTATGTGTCATTCTGAACAATTCCCATGTGCTGTTCTCGTATCGGTGCGAATAGACACCATTCAACTGGTTGTCAAATAAATATGGGAAAAAGCAGGCGTCATTATCTACAAGTATCCTGTTATTGTCAACCGGCTCAAATCCCCTGATTGGGTTGTCGGAAAAACTAACTGACGGTACCACTATTCCTTGCTCTTTGAAGTTTTTGCCGTCTTCCGATGTTGAACGGACGATATAGGTATCACCACCATAATTTCTCGTACCAAACATGTTAATGACTCCGTCAACCACGACCACGGCACCCCAACGTAAGTTTTTCACCACGGGGGAGATATCTTCCTTTACCCAGTTAATTAAATCATTACTGTAAGCCAGTCCCATGTCAGTGTTTATTTTGTTACCGCCTCTGCCCGTATAATATCCCCAAAATCTATAGCCGTTTTTATTTAATTCCACTATAGAAAGAGTATGTGTCCTAAGATTGTCGAATGAGCCGATAGGACCATTATTAATAATTACTTGAGGAGAGCTCAAAGAATAATATTTGACATCACCCCTTGTGTACGCAACTCTTACCAGAAATAATCCGGATAACAACGCCATTGCTAAGAGTGCCAAAAAGAATTTCTTCACCTTTGCTATATCATTTCGAAATCTCATGCGGCTATGCAACTCCCTGATTTTAGATTTGACACTGTTGCTGGTCAATTTGTTATAAGCTACTCACTGCGGTAGAGGTAGCTTACAGCATATAAAGGCAATAATTAAATTTAGGTTATTATAGCATTAATAAATTAAGAATTAAAAATAAAATTGTCCCCCTTCAAATCCTACGAGTATAGCGCTCATCAGCAAGGCTATGAATATGCCGCTAATGACAGGCCTAAATTAATTACATGCTATTGTAAATAGTCGTTTAATCATTTGAAGAATATTATTAACAGAGCAGGGATATTAAGGTGAGCTATCGAAATCATTAATATTTATATCACTTTTACAAATATTTTGGGGGTAAACATATTGGAAATATCCAGTTTATCTATCGCCGAGATAAAAGAGCTTGCTAACGGCCCAATGGGAGCAGGCGAAGAGTTTGTTCTCGCGATGGCGAAAGATCAACGAATTGGAGTACGAGAAATTTACCGTAAGTTAAAAAAAGCTGAAAGCGCCGCAATTGCAGAGACGCGACGCCTGGCAAAGCTATTTGTCTATGAGGACGATCTAAGAGCCAACGGTTATCACCCGGTGGCCGGAGTAGACGAGGCGGGCCGCGGCCCGCTGGCCGGTCCTGTGGTGGCCGCTGCGGTGATATTGCCCGAGAAAGTTCACCTGCCTGATTTAAATGACTCAAAAAGACTCACACCGCAGAAAAGGGAACTGCTGGTCGGGCAGATTAAGAAAATAGCTTTGGCTTGGGCTGTCGGGATCTCGACGGTAAAAGAAATATACACCCAAAATATTCACCATGCGGGTCTGACTGCCATGCGCAGGGCTGTTGCGGGGCTCAAGGTGAAGCCTGCTTACGTTCTGGTGGACGGTTTCCGCATTGAGAAGCTGGAGATACCGCAAATGCCGATCGTCGGGGGTGACGGCTTAAGCGCTTCTATCGCTGCCGGCTCAATACTGGCCAAGGTGGAGCGGGACCATATCATGGATTCCTATCATGAATTATATCCCGAATATGGTTTCAACCGGCACAAGGGTTACGCGACGCCGGAGCACCTGAAAGCGCTGGCCCGCTTGGGACCATGTCCGATTCACCGGGCAGGCTTCCGCCCGGTGGTGGATTCAGCATTAATCAATGTTAATCAAATTCGCGCCAGGTGAGGTTGAATGACAATACGGCGAAAATTATTGGGGCGGCAGGGTGAGGAAGCCGCGGCACAATACCTTGAAAAAAACGGCTATAGGATATTATGCAGGAATTACCGCTGCCGGCTGGGTGAACTTGATCTAATAGCCCTGGATGGCGGTGTTCTTGTTTTTGTGGAAGTGCGGACGAGAAGCGGAGACCTGTTCGGCTTGGCGCAAGAAAGTGTTACCGTCCGGAAGCAAAAAAAGCTGCGCCAGTTAGCCTGGTACTACCTGAAAGCGTTTGGAAAAGCCGGTTCCGCATGCCGGTTTGACGTTGTGGCGATTTTATTTGACCGCGAAAGTCAGGTGAAAAAATTAGAACATATTGAAAACGCTTTCTAATAAATGGCAGGCGGACGAACAAGAGACGGAACATCAAGAGCCTGATGATTGAGCCGCATTTTGGCGAAATCGGAATAGCCGAATATATTGCGAACAGGAGAGTTGATGCTAGCATGGATTTTGACGCGCCATATTCCAGAAAAGGTAGTTATTCAATAAAACATGATGGCTTGGAGGAAATATTCGGCTTGACCGGGGAAGATTTGCTGCCTTTATGGGTCGCTGATATGGATTTTCCTTCGCCCCCGGTTGTTCAAGCTGCCATTATCAAGCGTGCTGAACAGGGTGCTTATGGTTATGTGGGAGGCTATCAGCCGCAATATAAGGATATAGTGTCCGCCTGGTTTGCCGGCAGGCAGGATTTACATGTGGATAAAAGGGCTTTCTTAGTGAGTGATACCATTGTCGCCGGCATAAACCGGATGATTAGAACTTTTACTCAAGAGGGCGATAAGGTGATCATTCAAACCCCGGTATATCCACCTTTTCATAGGGCGGTAATCAATAATAACAGAGAGCTGGTTTACAATCCGCTTAAAAAAACAGCTGCCGGCTATGAAATGGATTATGATGATTTAAGCGCCAAGATTGATGATAAATGTAAGCTCCTGATTTTTTGCAGCCCGCATAATCCGGTGGGCAGGGTATGGCGCATCGAGGAATTAGAAAGGTTATGGGAAATTTGTTCCAGGCATAATATCTTGATTATATCCGATGAAGCTCATGCTGACATCGTGTACAGCGGGAATAAGCATATTAATTTTTTAAATGTGGCTGCGCAGGCGAAAGAAAGTGTGATCGTTTGCACTTCACCGCATAAAACCTTCAATATGGCCGGTTTGCACATATCCAATTTGATTATTCCCAATGAGTATTTGCGCCATGCCTATGTTCGGATGCTGACCAGGGAAGGCTATGCCAGGCCGAATATATTCGCCCTGGTGGCATGTATGGCGGCATACGGCCAGGCTGCGCCGTGGCTTGATGAACTACTGGTTTATCTGGAGGCAAACCGGGATTTTATTGCTCGGTATCTGGCGCGGGAAATGCCGCAAATAGGCTATTATAAACCGGAAGGCACTTTTTTAGCCTGGCTGGATTTTAGTGCTTTCGGGTTGGCGGGGGATAAACTGCAGGAGTGCATCTTGCGGCAGGCAAAGGTTGTGCTTAATGCCGGCGCAATGTTCGGGGTGGAGGGAAATACCTTTATGCGTCTTAATTTTGCCTGCCCCAGAGCGCAAATTGAAAGAGCGTTGGAGCGGATTAAAAATGCATTGTATTGTAAAGTACAATAGTATTGAGAGTTTGGTCCGGATGAACTCCGAAAAAATATGACCGAGGGGTGCGGGAGATTAAAACCATAATCATCGCCGAAAAGCCGTCTGTGGCCAGGGACCTGGCGGCGGTTATCGGGCAGTTTAACAAAAAGGACGGATACCTGGAGAACAATGAGTATATTGTTACCTGGGCCATAGGACACCTGGTGACCCTGGCTGAACCGGAGGACTATGATTCAAGATTAAAGAAATGGCGGCTGGACGCATTGCCCATCGTACCGGAAAAATTTTTGCTGAAGCCAATACAAAAAACCGTGAAACAACTGAAAATAATCAATAACCTGGTGAAACGGCAAGATGTGGGGCTATTAATCAACGCTTGCGACGCCGGCCGCGAAGGGGAATTGATTTTTCGCTATATATATCATTTCATCAACTGCAAAAAGCCGTTTAAACGGCTCTGGCTCTCGGAAACCACCACGGACGCGGTGAAAAGGGCTTTCGCGCAACTCCGTCCAGGCGCCGAACTGGACCTCCTGGCCCAGTCGGCCCAGGCCCGCAGCCGGGCCGACTGGCTCATCGGGTTAAACGCTACCAGAGCTTTTACCGTAAGACATAACAACTTGCTGTCGGTGGGCAGGGTGCAGACCCCCACTCTTGCCCTGATCGTTAATCGCGAACAAGAAATTTTAAAATTCACGCCGGTTCCTTATTGGGAACTTTATGCAGTGTTCACCAAGGCAGACAGTCAAAGCTATACAGGCAAATGGTTTCAAGGAAAGCGGGACAGGTTTGACAGCCCTGACGCCGCCCGGCAGATTCAAGAGAAGGTTGCCGGCAAACCAGCGTGTGTGGCCAAGGTTGAACAAAAAGAAGCGAGCGAGCCGCCGCCGCTTTTATTTAACCTGAATGACCTGCAGAAAGAAGCCAACAAAAAGTACGGCCTGCCGGCGGCCGGAACCTTGGAAATAGCGCAGGCGCTTTATGAGAAAAGAAAGCTCATTACTTACCCGCGTACGGAAAGCAGGCACATAACAAAGAGTTTGGCCGGTACTTTAGGCAAGCGATTTGCCGCCGTCGCCACCGTGGAAGAATACGCCGCGTTTGCAGAGAAGGCAAGTAAAGCCGGCGCGCCCGGGAAAAGATATGTGGATGACGGGAGAGTAACCGATCATACCGCCCTGCTGCCTACGGAAACAAAGCCCGATATGAGAGCGCTGTCTCCTGACGAGCGCAAAATATATGACCTGGTGGCGCGTAGATTTCTGGCCATTTTTTTCCCGGCGGCCAGGTACAGGCAGACCAGGGTGGTTACTGAAACAGAGGGGGAAAAATTCCTTACCACCGGCAGGGTGGAACTGGAGCCGGGCTGGAAAGCCGTTTATGCTCCCGCTTCCCCGGATCGGTACGGCCAGGGAGAAGAGAAGGAGCATGACGAGAATACGCCCGTGCCTGAACTGACCCGGGGGGAAGCGGTGCTCACCGACGGTGCGCAGATCAGGGAGAAGAAAACAAAACCGCCCAAGAGGTACACCGAGGCCACCCTCTTGTCCACCATGGAGGGCGCCGGCAGGCTGCTGGAGGACAATGAACTGAAAGAAGCCATGAAGGGGCACGGCCTGGGCACCCCGGCCACCCGGGCTGCTATAATTGAACGGCTGATTAACGTAGGCTATATCGCAAGGAAACAGAAAACACTGTACCCTACAGAAAAAGGCACAAGCCTGGTCCGCATAGCGCCCGAAATCATTAAAAGCCCGGAAATGACCGGCCGGTGGGAAAAGGCTCTGGCGGATATTGAGGACGGCAGAGTAGAGCCGGGAGAGTTCATGACCGGTATAATAGACTTCACTAGAAAGGTCGTGGATTTGACCAGGGAGCAAGAACCACTGGTAAACAAGGATAACCGGGGCCGTGAAGCACTGGGCGAATGCCCGCTGTGTTCCAGCGACGTGCTGGAATTCCCCAAAAGCTATTCCTGCAGTGGTTATCAAGCCGGCTGTAAATTTGCCATCTGGAAAGAAATTGCCGGAAAAAAGATCAGCATAACCCAAGCCAGAAAACTGTTGCAAAAAAAGAAAACCGGGGAAATCAAGGGGTTCAAATCGAAAACCGGTAAGGAATTTGCGGCCAGCCTAATATTAGGACGGGACGGAAAAGTGAATTTCGAATTTCAGAATAAAACTAAATAAAAAATAATTGATATCAATAGTATTCCCTTGCTCCGTCGATCTTTTTATACTCCTCCAATAGTTTTTCTTTTTCGTTAATTGCTTTTTGCGAGGGCGACTATCCTTAAATTAAGCGGCGCCTGTCTAGAGAACGGTATTGGATCGCTTCAGCCACGTGGGATTCTTCGATCAGTTCGGAACCTTCCAGATCGGCGGCAGTGCGGGCTACTTTTAAGATCCGGTCATGGCTGCGGGCGCTTAAAGACAATTGCTTAAAGGCTTCTTTTAGCAGGCTGCGCGCGGACTTGGTCATTTTGCAGTAACGGCGCACTTCTCCAGGACCCATCCGGGCATTGTTTGCCGGAAATTTATTTTTGGTATCACCTTCTTGTGCCGCCGCGCCGAACCTCGCCCGCTGTATCGCCCGGGCCGCTTCCACTCTCCTTTTGATAGTTTTGGAACTTTCCGGCTTGTTGCCTGCCGCGATTTCCTCGAAAGAAAGTCTGGGCACCTCAATGTGAATATCCACGCGGTCCAGGAGAGGGCCGGAAAGCCGGGAAATATATCGTTCAACCTGATAAGGGGTGCACTTGCATTCCCGCGCGGCATCGCCGTAGTAGCCACAAGGACAGGGATTGCAGGCGGCGACAAGCATCAAGCCGGCCGGGTAGGTGATGCTGGCGTTTACTCTGGATATTGTCACCACCCCGTCTTCCAAAGGCTGGCGTAGGGCTTCCAGGGCGTCCTTGTGAAACTCCGGCATCTCATCTAAGAAAAGAACTCCATTATGAGCGAGAGAAACCTCCCCGGGCTTAGGAACCCTGCCGCCGCCGATGATGCTGGCTGTGGAAGCGGTGTGGTGGGGAGATCTGAAAGGACGCCTGGTGACCATCGGCCGGCCGGGAGGCAGCAGGCCGGCCAGACTGTGAATTTTTGTCGCTTCAATAGCTTCGGGGAAGGTCAGATCCGGGAGAATCCCTGGCAAGCGCCTCGCCAGCATGGTTTTTCCGGAGCCCGGACTGCCCAGCATGATTATATTATGCCCTCCGGCCGCCGCCACTTCCAGCGCCCGCCGGGCTGCCTGCTGTCCCCTTACGTCCGTGAAATCGAGCTCTTCATCACAAGCTGAGTCCATTAATCTGTCAAGGTCCAGTTTGAAAGGCTTAATATCTTTTTCTCCGCGCAGAAACCCGGCCAGTTCTGCGAGGGAAGAAGCCGGGATAACTTTTATCCCCTCGACCAGCGCTGCTTCTCCCGCGTTTTCCGCAGGAACGATTATTTCACTCAGGCACGCTTCCCTGGCCGCCAAAGTGTTGGGAAGCACACCGGAAACCCCTCTCAAAGAGCCGTTTAACGACAGCTCGCCCAAATATACATAATCGCTGCAGCGTAAAGGCTCAATCTGTCCGGTGGCGGCGAGTATTCCTAGCGCTATGGGCAAATCGTACATTGGCCCTTCTTTTTTGATATCAGCGGGTGCCAGGTTTACTGTTATTCGCCTGACCGGAAATTCAAAGCCGGAATTTTTTATAGCGGAACGGACGCGGTCCTTGGCCTCCCTGACGGAGGTGTCGGGCAGCCCGACCAGGTCAAAACTGGGCAAACCTCTGGAAACATCCACCTCCACCTCAACAATCTGCCCATCAAGGCCATGCAACGCAGTGCTTTTAACAATTGTAATCATTAATAACTCCATAAATATTTATTTATGGTAATTTCCATAAATTATCCCGTTATTCCTGCTTATTCTTAAATTAATTAATCTGGACACGGCTTATGCTTGGTGAAGAAATATAACATTGTTGATATCTGTCGAAGCATGTTGGTATATTGAATAAAATTTATCCGCTATTTGGCAGGAATTTGGGAGTATTTGAGGAAATAAACAGTAATATTAGAAATTGCAAACAAGTCGTTGCATGTAATGAACTTATTGGGGGCTAAAGGAGTGTGGAGGATTTGAGCTACCTTTTTTTCAGCAAGCGCTGGGCTAATTATTTAACGGTAAAAACAGGGCTTTCACATGAGCAGGAACTGGTTCTTACCTATGTGATTGAGGTGTTGACGCTTAATCTGCTTAGTATTGCCGTCGCGTTAATCCTGGGAATGTTGTTGGGCGTATTGCCGGGTACGGCCGCCGGTATCGCCATAGCGTTTTTGTTCAGGCATTCTGCGGGCGGAGCCCACTCCAACTCCCCCTGGCGCTGCGGGATAATTACCGTTACCGTCTATCCGGCGATTGCACTCCTGGCGATGAAACTATCCATGCTGGATAAATCGTATGCCGATGTGCTGACAGCTTTAGCCATCATAGTGGGGTTGTCGGCAATTATCCTCTTGGCGCCTGTGGACTCGCCGGCGGCGCCGATTATTTCGCCCGCGAGGCGAAAGAGGTTAAAAATATCAGCATTGATAATCATGCTGATATTGTCAATGTTGTTGATTGTTCTAAGTCAAAACCAGTGGATTTACGCCAGGCAATTACAGTTGTGCATTGCTGTAAGTGTAATATGGTTAAGTTTCATGCTCACCAGGCAAGGACATAAAATGTTTTCATATGTGGACAATATAAAAATAGGATGAACAATATATCCTGGGTTTTAATATGATCCTGAACATACCCCGTATGGGATAACCTGTACTATTTTCTATAGTACTAATTCCAACGAGGCTGGTCCTTCCAAATATATTATCCCGATATAAATGTCCTTTTATTTGCGCTGGTTGCGAGACACTCTAATTTAATACGACCAGAATATTCCATGTTTTGACAAATAGCCAAACCGAGATTATACTTATACTGTGTTTTTAAAGAGAGGTTTGGTAAATGAGTGTAAAAATTGGTCTGGTTAGTTTGGGTTGCCCTAAGAATCTGGTTGATTCTGAAATCATGCTGGGAATATTAAAAAAAGACGGATTTACCGTAACGAACCGGGAAAAAGAAGCTGACGTGTTGATTATCAATACCTGTTCGTTTATTAATGACGCTAAGGAAGAATCCATCAACACAATTCTGGAACTGGCCCGTTTGAAGGAGGAAGGCTCCTGCAAGGCTATTTTGGTAACGGGGTGTATGGCCCAGCGCTATCCAAAAGAACTAACGGATGAAATGCCTGAAATAGACGGCTTGCTTGGTACAGGCACAATACGGGAAATTGCCGGGGCGGTAAAAGATGTGTTAACCGGGAAAAAAGTATCCCTGGTAAGAGCGCCCGGCTTTCTTTGTGACGCGAATTTGCCGCGCCTGACATCCACACCCCCGCACACCGCGTTTTTGAAAATAGCGGAAGGGTGCGACAATTGCTGTTCATATTGTGTTATCCCGCAGATTAGAGGACCCTTGAGAAGCAGGCCGGTTGACGATATAGCTTGTGAGGCCGCGCACCTTGCCGCCGGTGGTGTCAAGGAATTGGTTCTGGTAGCCCAGGACACGACCCGTTACGGAGTTGACCTGTACGGCAAACCTGCCCTGGTGGATTTGCTGAAACAACTTGCAGCCCTTGACGGGCCGGTCTGGCTGAGGATTCTTTACGCTTACCCGGATCTTCTCACAGACGAACTGATCGAACTAATGATGTCCGAGAAAAAAGTGTGCCGTTATCTTGACCTGCCGCTCCAGCACGCCAGCAATGAAGTATTGAAACGGATGAACAGGCGTGGGAGCCCTGCAGAGATCATCCGGCTGGTGGAAAAGCTGCGTTCGGCTTTACCCGGCATAACTTTGCGCACATCTTTTATTACGGGATTTCCCGGTGAAACAGAAGCTGATTTCCTGGAGTTGCTGGATTTTATGCGGGAAATCAAGTTTGATCGGGTCGGCGTATTCACTTATTCACAGGAAGAGCATACTGCCGCGGCCAAAATGCCGGACCAGATACCTGAAGAAGTAAAATCGGAACGGCGGGACCGTGCCATGGCTGTTCAGCAAAAGATTTCCCTGGAGAGAAACATGAAAAAAATCGGCAGCGTAATTCCTGTCCTGATTGAAGGATTTCATTCAATTGGCGGGTTAAAATATTTCGGCCGCAGTGAAGGTGATGCACCGGACATCGACGGGAAGGTTTACATTATGTCGGAAGTAAAGCTGAACCCGGGTGATATCGTGCAAGTTTCAGTAGTCGATGCGGCGGAGTATGATCTGACTGGAGAATTGGTTTAATGAATTTGCCCAACCGCTTGACCATGGCCCGTATTCTCTTGATCCCGCTTTTTTTACTTATTGCTTCTCTCAAATTCCGTTATGCCGACTACCTGGCTATCTTCGTCTTTGTTCTGGGGGCCGTTACTGATGGTCTCGACGGTTATTTCGCGAGGAGAAACAATCAGGTAACCCTGCTGGGAAAATTCATGGACCCATTGGCTGATAAAATATTGGTTTCAGCCGCGCTGATTATTCTTGTGGAAATGGGCAGGCTGTCCGGCTGGATTGCCGTGGTGATCATCAGCAGGGAATTTGCCGTAACCGGCTTGCGCGCTGTTGCCGCCGCGGAAGGAGATATATTATCCGCCAGCAGCCTCGGCAAGATCAAAACTGTTACGCAGGTAGTGGCTATTGTCGCCATGTTTGTTCAGGAACATTTATACAGCCTGTTTCACTTCCCGGTTGCCGGCCTGGCGATGGCGTTCGCGGTTTTATTCACTGTTTGGTCTGGTTTTGACTACTTTATCAATACGTGGAGGATGTTAAAAAAAGATGGCTACTGATTGATATATATAATCCATCCATTTATTCACTAGGGAAACAAAATAGCCATTTATGCTATAATAATTGGCGGTATAGCATTACCAGTCATTCGGAGAGGGGATCGCCATGCAATGGCAGGGCTTAAAGATACCGGTAATTATTTTCTCGCTATTGGCCGGGCTGGTTGTTATCTTCGGCGTCCAATGGATCTATCAAAAATATAGTATTCAAAATCCGATAAATATGGTTTTGTCCGGTAATGAGGCTGTCGAATCTTATAATGTCAGCACCGAGGGCAAGCAGATTAAGATAACTCTTACATTTAAAGACACTGCGGATTTAATGCAGTCATATAATGAACTGCAGAAAGAACTGGACCCAAAAATGGGCCAGCGGTCTTACCAGCTTCTGTTGAAAGACAGCAGGGACGACAGCCTGCAGCAGGTGTGGTACAACAGTCAGTTCGCTGTTTACCAGGCGATTGCCCAGGGAAGTTACCGGAGTATGGCGGAAGAGATAAAACAAGAGGCCGCTGCGGCGGGAGTTGAGGCGAAAATTAATATTGATCAGAAAAATATTTATATAAGGTTAAAAAAAGACGGGCGGACCCTTGACGAAGTGGTTGCCAGGGACGGCGGGCAATCTAACGGCAACATAAAGGCGCCACTTGTCGGAGGTGGAACAAATGCTCAAGGAAATTAGCATAGGGCTTAGCATCGCCCTGGTAATTTCGATGATCATCATGGGCTATGATGTAACCCCGTTTTTATTTTTTTTGGCGGCCGGCGGCGGACTTTATTATATTGCCAGGATGAGAGGCATGGTCGGCGCCAAAAATTTCAACAGTCCGGTCGGTGCGGGACGTTACGAAATTTCCTTCAGTGATATCGGCGGGCAATTTTCAGCCATCCATGAACTGCGCGAGGCCTTGGACTTTATTAAAAACCATCAGAGCATAAAAAGTCTGGGGATTCGGCCGCTTAAAGGTATCCTGCTTACGGGGCCGCCTGGAACAGGCAAGACGCTGATGGCTAAAGCCGCGGCCAGTTATACTGATGCTGTCTTTATTGCCGCTTCCGGTTCGGAATTTATTGAAATGTATGCGGGAGTAGGCGCTCAGCGGGTTAGAAAACTATTTCAAACTGCAAGGGATTGCGCCCCGCGCCAGAAAAAGAATTATGCCTTGATTTTTATTGATGAGATTGAAATCCTGGGTGGCAAGAGGGGGCAAACTACCAGTCATTTGGAGTACGATCAGACTTTAAACCAGCTTCTTGTGGAAATAGACGGGCTGAAGGTGGATGACAATGTAAAGGTGTTGCTTGTCGCCGCCACGAACCGGTCTGATATGCTTGATCCGGCGCTCATGCGGCCGGGGCGCTTTGACCGGATTGTTAAAGTTGACCTGCCTGATAAGGACGGGCGGCTGGAGATCTTAAAAATTCATACCAGGAACAAGCCGCTGGCTGAAGATGTGGAGTTAAATGTGATTGCCCGGGAAACCTTCGGTTTTTCAGGAGCGCACTTGGAAAGCCTGGCAAATGAGGCGGCTATTCTGGCTATGCGTGAAAAATCATCAGTAATAAAACAGCATCATTTTAACGAGTCAATTGATAAAGTAATGATGGGCGGGAAGCTGGATAAACGTCCTTCAGAAGCCGAAATGAAAAGGATAGCTATTCATGAGATTGGCCATGCTTTAATCAGTGAGCACGTCCGGGCGGGTTCTGTTTCCACCCTGACCATTACCCCCCGCGGTGATGCATTGGGGTATATGCGGCAGACTCCGGAAGATGATACTTACTTGTACACTAAAGATTACCTCGAGAATCAAATTTCTGTTATGCTGGCAGGCGCGGTTGCGGAGGAAACCATTTTGGGGAACCACAGCACCGGTTCCGCCAGTGACTTTGAGCAGGCCATGCGTACGGCCGAGACAATGCTGCGTTCAGGCATGTCGGATTTGGGCGTCATATGCTTTGACAGCCTTCCCCAGGAACTAAAGCATCATACTCTGGCCGGCATAGTGCAGGAACAGGAGAAGCGGGTAAAGGAGCGCATTTCCGAGGCGCGGCAGGTATTTACAAATGTTTCAGAGATCTTGCTGGAAAAGGAAAAAATCACGGGGAAGCAGTTTCGCAAAATTATCAAGGAATATAATGCGGGAGTTAATTAATTGCGAAATAAATAATCTGTTAAGGAAAACGAAACGGGCCGGCTGAATTAATTTTTTAGCCGGTCCGTTTCCTCTTAAATATATTAGCCTTATGGCCTTACGGTGTTGGGGCGATTCATGCTATAATCTGTCTGGAGAGTTAATATCGGGATGTGATAATTTGAAGACAGAACTTATTTTTACCGGTTCGGAACTGCTGCAGGGCCGCATTGTGAACAGCCATGCCCAGTATTTGGGAAGAAGGTTGTCCGAGCTTAATTTTGACGTCGCGTGGCATGTCACGGTGGGAGATAATTATGAAAGGCTGGAGCAGGTTGTCAGGCAGGCGCTGGAACGGTCTGAGCTGATTTTAATCACCGGGGGACTTGGTCCGACCACGGATGACCTTACTAAGGAAACTGTCGCTCACGTGCTGGGTCTGCCAATGATCCTTGATGAAAAATCGCTGGACGGGATAAGGGAGTTTTTTAACCGCCGCGGCATGTCCATGCCTGAATCCAATGCCAGACAGGCCTACTTTCCGCAAGGGGCAACTATTCTGCCAAACAACCGGGGAACCGCGCCCGGCATATTGATTGATCGGGGAAATAAAATTATTGCTCTTTTACCCGGACCGCCGCACGAATTGACTGCTATGTTTGAAGAGACACTGGCGCCGCTATTGTCAAAAAAAGCTGGTTCCGGAGACGTCACCAGGGTTAAAGTCGTCAGAGTTACCGGTATTTCCGAGTCGGCTGTGCAGGATCTGATGAAAGACTTGGGCGGGCAAGGCAATCCGGGCATCACCTATTTGGCCAGCCCGGGCCAGGTGCAGGTACGGATAACCGCGCGGGCGGCGAATGCCGAACAAGCGGAAAAAATGGTGGAGGAACTCTCGGAAAAGGTGAATTGTCGTCTTGAAGAGTACATCTTTAGTTACGGTGGTGAAAAGTTAGAGCACATTGTTGCTAAACAGTTGCTCGATAAGGGGATGTCGATTGGTTTGGCGGAATCCTGCACAGGCGGATTGATCGCCGCGAAGCTGACTGACGTTCCCGGTAGTTCAGGCTACTTTACCGGTGGTGTGGTTGCGTACAGCAATGAGGTAAAAAAAGCGATTCTCGGGGTGGCTCCCGAGACAATTGACCGGCACGGGGCTGTCAGTAAAGAGACGGCGGTGGCCATGGCCGAAGGTGTGCGGAACCTGATTCATGCAAGCCTGGGTCTGGCCGTAACAGGTATTGCCGGGCCGGACGGCGGCACCCCGGTTAAACCACGGGGACTGGTTTATATCGCCCTGGCGTCCGAAAGGGGCACCTCCTGCCATGAGTACCATTTTCCCGGCGACCGTCTGGCTGTGAGGATGGGCACGGTAAACGCCGCGCTAAATATAGTCAGGGCATTCCTTCAAGAAAAATAGAAAAATAGTATTCTAATTTATTCTTTTCTGATTATTTTTATTGACATAAATTGAAAAGCGACATATAATTAGCTGGGACGAACAAACGTTCTTTTTGTAATGATTCTCTGAACATGGAGGTAATGCTTTTGTCTGATAAACAAAAAGCTTTGGAACTGGCGCTGACGCAGATAGAACGGCAATTCGGCAAGGGTTCGATTATGAAGCTTGGAGAAGCCTCCGCTAATTTAAATGTTGAGGTTATTCCAACAGGCACTCTGGCGCTGGATATCGCTCTTGGCATCGGGGGAGTGCCGCGCGGCAGGGTAATAGAGATATTTGGGCCGGAATCTTCCGGGAAGACAACCGTGGCTCTCCACATCATCGCCGAGGCCCAGAAGACAGGTGGGGCGGCGGCTTTTATCGATGCCGAGCACGCCCTCGATCCAGCATATGCCAGGAACCTGGGAGTAGATATTGAGAACCTGCTGGTGTCCCAGCCGGATACCGGTGAGCAGGCGCTGGAAATTGCCGAGGCATTGGTGCGCAGCGGAGCTATAGATGTCATCGTTATCGATTCTGTAGCCGCCCTGGTGCCACGTGCTGAGATTGAGGGGGAGATGGGAGACTCACACGTTGGATTGCAGGCGCGGCTGATGTCCCAGGCGTTGCGCAAGCTCACCGGGTCGATCAGCAAGTCGCATACAACAGTAGTCTTTATTAACCAGATCCGGGAAAAAGTCGGTATCATGTACGGCTCGCCTGAAACTACCACCGGCGGGCGCGCCTTGAAATTTTATGCTTCAATTCGCATGGAAGTGCGTAAACAGGAAAATATCAAGCAAGGTACCGATATTATTGGGAGCCGCACCAGAGTCAAGGTGGTGAAAAATAAAATGGCGCCGCCTTTTAAACAGGCCGACTTCGACATCATGTACGGTACGGGAATATCCAAAGAAGGCAGCATTCTGGACATTGCCGCTGATTTAAACATTATTAACAAAAGCGGAGCCTGGTACTCCTACAATGATGACAGGCTGGGTCAAGGCCGGGAAAATGTCAAAGAATTCTTAAAAGAACATCCTGACATGGCGAAAGAAATTGAGCAAAAAGTTCGACTGGCGCATAATCTTGCCGGTGTTAAAGTTGCTCCTTCGACTGCGGGCGCGGCAGAGGGCGATTTAAATAAATAATGAAAAATGAACTTAAAAAGGCCAGGTCATTAGCTTTAAGGATGCTGGCACTCCGCCGGCGTTCCAGGCATGAGCTGGAACAATATCTGGAGCGGAAAGGCTTTACCCCCGAAGTGTCGCACCCGGTTTTAGATGTTTTGGGGGAGTATGGCTATATCAACGACAAAGAATTCGCCCGTTGCTGGGTGGACCGGAGACTGGGTAAAAGAGGATTCAGTGGGTTAAGGCAAGAACTGCGGGACAAGGGAATCAGCGTTAAGATCATTGAAGAGGTTCTGGATGAATTGGGAGATGACAGGGAATATATCACTGCTATGAAATTAGTGAAAAAGGAAATGATCCGTAGTAATGGGGAGTGTAATCTTCCGCGGCTGGTAGGTTCGCTTAACCGGCGTGGTTTTACATGTGAAGTAATTAGTAAGATACAACGCGGGATTAAAGATGGCGACAGAGACTGAATTTATCCTCCCGGGTTTGTGCCTGCCGGGTTTTAGCTTGACTTTTTTTGAAAAAACCTGTACAATCTAATATGGGAGAAAATAGAATTGGATACTACTACGTACGGGTTTTATTATAGATAAAATCCAATAGTTCCTAAGGTCGAAGTTCGGTTTGGTTTGTTGAACCGGACTTTAGGAAGGTGCCCATTTGAGGTTTTTTCTTTCCGTGATCTGGACAAGAATAAATAGTAGTGTCTGTTCATTTTCGACCGAGTTATACTCGGTTTTTTTTTGTTGCTGGAATAAAACTCATCAAAAAAGGGGGTGAAAAAAGGTATTGGAATTTAATATGATTATAATTATTATAGGATCTGTACTGGCATCTTTTGTGGTAGGGTATTTTTTAAGAAAATACTTGGCGGAAGCTAAGATTACTTCCGCTGAGAGCGAAGCAAAGAAAATAATTGATGAAGCGGAAAAGAATGCTGAAGCTAAAAAGCGGGAAGCAATTCTGGAGACCAAAGAAGAGGTTCTGAAACTGCGCAATGAAGTTGAGAAAGAAAACCGGGAGCGCAGGGGGGAGCTTCAAAGAGCGGAACGCAGGTTAGTTCAGAAGGAAGAAAACTTGGACCGCAAAGCTGACTCAATAGAAAAGAAAGAGGTGGCTTTAAGCCGGAAAGAAACGGAAATAGAAGCTGTTAAAAATAAAATCGCAGAGGTTTATAAAAAACAGCTTGGTGAATTGGAACGGATATCAGGCATGACATCTGAAGAAGCGAGGCAGATCCTGCTTACTGATATTGAAAAAGAAATACAGCATGAAGTAGCAATAATGATCAAAGACATGGAAAACAAGGCTAAAGAAGAAGGGGAAAAACGGGCTCGCGATGTTATTTCTCTAGCTATTCAGAGGTGCGCGGCGGATCATGTCGCCGAGACGACAGTAGCGGTGATCCCGTTGCCCAGTGATGAAATGAAAGGACGTATTATCGGACGTGAGGGTAGAAATATTCGTGCTTTTGAAACGCTAACGGGAATAGATCTCATTATTGATGATACACCGGAAGCTGTGATTTTGTCAGGTTTTGATCCGATCCGGAGAGAAGTGGCAAGGATTGCTCTGGAAAAGCTGATCGTTGACGGCAGGATCCATCCGGCGCGCATTGAGGAAATGGTTGAAAAAGCCAAAAAAGAGGTCAACAACCAAATTAGGGAGGCTGGAGAACAGGCGACCTTTGAAACAGGTGTGCACGGTATTCACCCCGAACTGGTCATTCTTTTGGGGCGCTTAAAATTCCGTACAAGTTATGGCCAGAATATATTAAAACATTCAATTGAAGTTGCCCACCTGGCTGGTCTGATGGCTTCTGAACTGGGAATTGATATCCAAATGGCAAAAAGAGCCGGTTTATTGCACGATATCGGCAAGTCGGTTGACCACGAAGTGGAAGGGCCGCATGTCACTATCGGTGTTGACCTGGCTAAGAAATACAAGGAATCGCATGATATTGTTCATGCCATTGCTTCCCATCACGGAGACGAAGATCCTAAAACCATTATTGCTGTTCTGGTGCAGGCTGCCGACGCGATTTCCGCTGCTCGGCCCGGCGCGCGCCGGGAAACGCTGGAAGCATATATCAAACGCCTCACTAAACTGGAGGAGATTGCCAACTCCTTTGAGGGAGTGGAGAAATCATACGCGATTCAAGCGGGGCGTGAAGTACGCATCATGGTAAAACCTGATAAAATTGATGACATAGGCGCTATTCGGTTGGTGCGGGACATTGCTAAAAGAATAGAGAACGAATTGGACTATCCGGGGCAGATCAAAGTTGTGAGCATCCGGGAAACCAGAGTGGTTGAGTACGCAAAATAAGTAAAAAAACGGCTCTATAAGGGGCCGTTTTTTGTATTCTTTGAGATCTGCCAACGATAAATTATTCATGGAAATATTTTTTTAAAACCATTACGTGAAAAAAAGCAGGAATCTTTTATGATAAACAGAATCTATACATGTTTCACTAGGTTTCTTAGGGGAAGGTGAATTTATTGGGATTTAACTATGATGGTAAAAGCAACGATGTTAACGGCAGTGTGGGCCTGTTAATTTCCATTTTGGTCTGCTACCCGGAAGTGGCTGCAATAAATTTCGACCCGGAGAAACAGCTGATCAGGTTTACCTTTATCTATTCAAAAGTATTGATAGAAAATGAATTAGATAATTTGAAAGCAAGATTGCTCAATAGCATAGAAGTGTACAACCAGCTGGAAGGCAGGAAAAACAGTATTATTTCTTTGAATAGTCAAATATGTGATAATCTTACCATCATTGAAGTACAGCGCGATGTAAATACCCTGTTCCAGGAAGAAATAACATTGATTGTGGAATTATTTCGTCAATGTTTTAATAATAATCTTGTAACCGAAGGATATGATCAATATATTGAAGAAGAAATAGTGGCCCAGGAAGAGATGATCGGGCATATGCTTGAAAGAATAAAAGGCACCAGTCAAGACAAGTACCTGTTTGCTTTTCGCGAGGAGGGCAGGGTATTGGTGTTCGACAAATAAAAAGGAGGTCAAAAACATGCGTTTGTTGATGATCGGTGATGTTGTCGGACGCCCGGGCAGGAATGCCGTGCAGGTTACCTTAAAAGAATTGAAACATGAACATGAGTTGGATATGGTTATCGCGAACGGTGAGAACGCTGCCGGCGGCAACGGCATAACCAGGGAAACTGCCCAGGAATTATTTGCCGCGGGAGTGGATATCCTCACGATGGGCAATCATGTTTGGAATAAGAAAGAGGCTTTAAACTATATTGCCCATGAGAAACGAATAGTCAGGCCGGCTAATTATCCGCCCGGCTCTCCAGGCACCGGCGCTGATATCTATGAAACCAAGGGAAAGGTTAAAGTTGCGGTAATAAATCTCTCCGGAAGGGCCTTCATGCAACCGCTAGACTGTCCTTTCCGCAAGGCGGATGAAATGTTAAAGTTTTTATCAGAGAAGGCAAGAGTGGTAGTTGTAGATTTTCATGCCGAGGCTACCTCGGAAAAAATAGCCATGGGATGGTATCTTGCCGGCCGGGTTTCGGCAGTGTGCGGTACGCATACACATGTACAGACTGCTGATGAACGTATCCTGCCCGGCGGTACTGCCTATATTACTGATTTAGGTATGACCGGTCCGTGTGATTCAGTTATCGGCGCTAAGAAAGAAATTGTCATTAAACGTTTCATAACGCAACTTCCCCTGAAATTTGAAGTCGCAACCGGTCTTTTTCAGTTCAATGGAGTAATTATTGACATTGATGAGATAACCGGGGAAGCCGTGTCGATTAGCAGGATTCAAAATTACGAGTAGCGCAGCTTTTTTTGGGTTGAACATTTTTCATTTAGTAAAGAGGTATTTTCCGACCGCTCGCGAATATATTTTTTATACGGGAAGTACAGGGTAACAAACCTTGCAGCATATTCACATTTTTTGTAATGAGGGAGGTAGCTTAAATGGATGTCTTAAAAGTTTCAGCAAAGTCCAATCCAAATTCTGTTGCCGGTGCCCTGGCTGGTGTACTGCGGGAGCGAGGTTGTGCCGAAATGCAGGCAATCGGAGCAGGCGCGCTTAATCAGGCAGTAAAAGCGGTGGCGATCGCCAGAGGATTTGTGGCGCCGAGTGGGGTAGACTTGATTTGCATACCTGCCTTTACGGATATAATTATTGACGGGGAAGAGAGAACTGCCATTAAATTAATTGTTGAACCGAGATAAAAATATTATACTTTTAGTATTTAATTAGCAGGTCCTGTTTATTTATCTTGATAAACAGGGTTTTTTATTGGAGGAACATTTTGGAGCATATTATTAAAAGGAAAGCTGAAGCATTACATTGTGAAAGTATCGTATTGGATACCCATTGCGACACGCTTACCGCCATGCTTGATGAGGGCAGGCCGCTTGCCGGATGCCCGGGCTTAGGTCATCTGGATCTGCCCCGTTTGAGAACCGGGAAGATAAATGTTCAGTTCTTTGCTGCGTTTATCGCTCCTGAATTTAAAAGTACGGCGGTGAGAAGGGTATTGGAGCTTGTCGATTTATTTTATCGGGAGATAGAAAGCAATAATGATGTGATTTTACACGCAAAAAGTATGAATGATATTAATAAGGCAATAACGTCCGGCAAGATTGCCGCTTTTCTTTCCGTTGAGGGCGGCGAGGCGCTGGCGGGAAGCCTTGGTATTTTGCGTGTATTATATAGATTGGGGGTTCGCAGTATCACCTTGACCTGGAATGGGCGGAATGAGCTGGGCGCCGGTGCTGGAGAAGACTGTCCCGGAGAAGGCTTGACGGAGTTTGGGATTGCGGTTGTAAGAGAAATGAACGACCTCGGATTGCTGGTGGATGTATCTCACCTGTCCGAACAAGGTTTCTGGGATGTCTTGAGAACATCACGCCAGCCGATAATCGCTTCTCACTCTAATTGCCGGGCGCTTTGCGATCACCCCAGGAATTTAACTGACGAACAGATTAAGGCGCTAGCAGAGCGCGGGGGTGTAATAGGGGTCACTTTCGTGCCTGACTTTCTCGGCGGTGAGAATACTTCAGTAGATCATGTTCTTGCTCATATTGAACATGTTATAGCAGTCGGCGGGCCGGATTGTGTGGGGCTTGGTTCAGATTTTGACGGCACGGAAAGGCTGCCGCTGGGGTTGGTTGACTGCTCGCGCCTGCCGGTTATAACCATGGGTTTATTAGAACGGGGATACAGTGAAAATGTCATAAAGAAAGTACTCGGCGGCAACTTTATCAGGGTAATGCGGCAGGTGATAAAATAGTTTGGGTATCCAGAAGTCAGGAGTCAGAATTCAGAATATTTCAAGACAATAAGTCATTCTCTCATTCTTTCTACTGACTGTTATAGTTACATTTGGACTGCCGAAAGAAGGTGGACAACTGTGCAGGTGGATATGCACGTGCATACAACTGCTTCGGATGGTATGGACAGCCCCGTAGAAGTGGTAGCCAGTGCGAAAAAGCTCGGTCTTAAAGCGCTGGCGATTACAGATCATGATACATTAGAAGGTGTTGAACCCGCGCTGAAAGCTGGTCATGACTATGAAATAGAAGTTATTCCCGGTATTGAGTTAAGCACTGAGGCCAATGGAGAGGAAACACATATTCTCGGTTATTTGTTAGAGCTTGCCAGCAAAGAATTTCTAGAGACAATTTCGTTGTTTCGCAACTATAGAATTAAACGTATTGAGCAAATGGTTGTAAAGCTGCAAATGATGGGTTTCCCGGTTGTGATGGATAGAGTAATGGCCATTTCAGGGACTGGTTCGGTTGGGCGTCCGCACCTGGCTGCGGCAATGGTTGAAGCAGGTGTTGCTGCTAATTTGACAGAGGCTTTCGACAAATACATTGGCAGGGGATGTTCCGCTTATGTCCCGCGTTATAAGATAGAGCCGGCTGAAGCGGTTCAACTAATCCGGAAAGCCAACGGGGTACCCGTTTTAGCCCATCCCGGACTTGGTAATTCCAGTAAACTTATACCGGAACTGGTACCAAAAGGTCTGGCGGGAATTGAAGCATTCCACCCTGCGCACTCGCGGGAATTATCTGAGTACTATTACAGGCTGGCTGAAAAATACAATTTGATCGCAACAGGCGGATCGGATTACCATGGTTTAGGTCACAAAGAGGGTCGAAGCCTTGGTATGGTAACGGTATCTTATGCCGTGCTTCAGGAAATGAAAGATTGGAGAATAGCCCTCAATCCCTCTAAGTAGCGTGACATGGCCGCAACGTCTATTTACTGCTTTCGGCGCATATACTAGCACTAGCGTTAAGACTCTGGTAAGGTGGTGCTGCGTTGGAAGATACTATTGATGTTTGTTACTTGAGGCGAAGGATCGTGGAGTTAGAGGAAAAAGTTGAGCAACTGCGGCTTAGCCGAAGAGTATTGATGAATTTAATTGAAAGAACTGAAAAGGAAAGAGCCGGTTTTCTTGTCAGGTTGGAAAAAGAAAACCACAAACTTCACCGGGATAATCGCCGCTATGCCAAGCGGCTGCTTGACAAAAACTTACAGATAATAGAATTGGAATCGAAATTAGGAGATATGAACGCCAAACAGCTTACACCGGCGCATGTTTAAGTTAAAATATACAATAAATATCCACAGGATTATACACAGTTGTTAATATTTGTAAATATATAATGAAATTAATTAGGAAGACCCGAAGGGTCTTTATTTTCTGTTTAAATGTGGTATAATGCAGTATGATTTTTTTTGGCGGTGGGGTTTATGCGAAT
Organism: Pelotomaculum sp. PtaB.Bin117; assembly: GCF_002067195.1. NCBI lineage: Bacteria > Bacillati > Bacillota > Clostridia > Eubacteriales > Desulfotomaculaceae > Pelotomaculum > Pelotomaculum sp. PtaB.Bin117. Next base: position 32,537 of record NZ_MVQM01000178.1, read on the forward strand.
TGCGGTGATTGACGGACAGGGCGGTGGTATTGGTAAACATATTACCGAGAGGCTGCGCAGGGGTTTACCCGAAGAAATAGAAATTTTGGCGTTAGGGACCAATGCGCTGGCCACTTCAATGATGCTGCGCGCAGGCGCGAATGAAGGCGCGACAGGTGAAAATGCCGTATTATTTAACGCCGGGAGAGTTGATCTGATCGCCGGCTCAATTAGTATTTTATTTGCCAATTCGATGCAGGGTGAATTAACGCCCAAAATGGCTGAGGCAATTGCCTCCAGCCCGGCAAGAAAAATCTTATTGCCGCTAACCAGGGCGGGTGTCGATATAGTGGGGCTAAAAGCTGAACCACTGCCGCATTTAATAGAAGAACTAACTATAAAGGTGAAAGAGATCATTGAGCGCCGGTAAATTTGCAACGGCATGCGACTGATAGTCTCCCCCGGCCAAGGTGGCGCGGGGTTTATTATTACTAATTGGTGAGTAAATCGATGAAAGGTAAGCTGATCTTGATTCTGGGCGGCGCGCGCAGCGGCAAAAGTAAGTTTGCCGAGAAAGTGGCCGTTAGTTTAGGCGGCAAGATAACCTATATTGCAACCGCGGCGCCGCTTGATAAGGAAATGGCCGAACGGATCCGGCTGCATCAGGCTTCCCGGCCCGGAGACTGGCAGACAGTTGAGGAGCAGAAAAACGTTGCCGAAGTAATATTAAATGGCCGTAAAGGTGATGTGTTCCTGCTGGACTGCATAACTCTGTGGCTGACCAACATGCTGCTGGATGAGCAATTACCAGGGACGGGTGCAACAAGGTCTGAAAAAGAAATGTTTATCCTGGCGCAGGCAGCCAGACTCGCTGAAGGTGTCAAGTCAGGAGCGCATCTGGTTGTCGTGTCAAATGAAGTTGGCATGGGAATTGTCCCGGATGCATCCTTAGGCAGAACTTTTAGGGATCTGGCCGGCAAAGTCAATCAGGTTCTGGCCGGCAAAGCTGACCGTGTCTATCTGGTAATCGCGGGACTTCCCCTGGAACTAAAAGCAACGGCCGGTACCGGGTTTGAGCTTGATCTGTGAAAAGCCGAGCATTAAAAAATAGCATTTAAAAGCCTAAGGGAGCTTTATTTTTGAAAAGTATCTTGTTTGCTTTTTATCAACTTACCAGGTTGCCTTTGCCCGCCATAACATTTGATGAAGTCGCCTGCGGCAAGTCGACAGCGTTTTTCCCACTGGTGGGACTGAGCCTTGGCGCCGTTATGACTGCTTTGGCATGGGCGGTAAGGTTGATTTACCCTGCCCAAGTTGAGGCGGCGCTGCTTGTTGTAGGAATGGTTGTTCTGACAGGCGGTGTGCACCTGGACGGTTTTATGGACAGCATTGACGGATTATTCAGCGGTCGGTCCAGGGAAAGAAAATTAGAGATTATGCGTGACAGCCGGGCGGGTGCTTTCGGAGTGGTCGGGGTAGTGTGCCTGTTGTTGTTGAAGTACTGCCTGTGGCTTGATTTAATTGGCAATGAACTGACCAGGATTTTGCTGGTTGTACCGGCTTTAAGCCGTTGGGGAATGACGATTGCCATTTCAATGTTTCCCTATGCCAGAAATGATGGTTTGGGAAAGGTGTATGCGTTGAATACAGGTGCTAAAGAACTCTCGGAGTCCACTTTTTTAGCGGTGATAATAGCTGGTTTTCTAATGGGCTTGACAGGTGTCTGGCTTATTCTGATATGTGCGGCGATTACCTGTCTGGCCGGCCTGTTAATAACCAAGAAGTTAGGCGGACTTACGGGAGACGTATACGGTTTTATCAACGAAATATTGGAAGTGGCGCTGTTGCTGGCAGTATATCCGGTACTCCGCATAAATCTTGTTTAATAATAATTTATAAATACTGGAGGGAATTGAATGACTTGCCGGATTTATTTTGTGCGGCATGGAGAAACATCGTGGAATGCCTTGTTGAAAGTTCAAGGTCACTCAGATGTCTTTTTATCAGACCGGGGACGCGAGCAGGCGGAGATGTTGGCACAGCGCCTGGCCAATGAAAAAATCCATTGTTTTTACAGCAGCGATTTAGCAAGGGCCTATGAAACCGCAAGGATCGTTGCCCGGCCACATGAACTTGAGGTTATAGCAACACCGGCTTTAAGAGAACTAAATTTCGGGGTCTGGGAAGGTATGACCGCGAAGGAGATTGAGGAGGTTTATCCCGGACAAATAGAGAGTTGGTGGACCAACCCTCTAGACACACGTATTCTGCAGGGGGAAAAACTGTCGGAGATGACGGAGCGCTGCGTGCACGAGGTAAAAAATATTATTAATAAGCATGACAACGAAACCGTTTTAGTGGTAGCCCATGGAGGAGCCATTCGCAGTATTATCTGCAGTGTGCTGGGGATTAATTTGAACGAGCAATGGCGCCTCCACTTGGATAATGCCTGCTTGAATCTGGTTGATTTCCCGCGATGGGAAAGAGGCATATTAAAGCTGTTTAATGACTGCACTCATTTAAAAAAATAAATGCCGCAATATTATATTTAGACTGACCGATACTGGGTATAATACTGAAAAAACGGGGTGGATTAATGGATAACATGGATTTTGTCACACAAAGCCGTGTTCCCTGGAGCAGTGAGCCCAGTCTTAAGGAAATGACCCGTGAAGTCGGAGTAGACTTTGACCGGTTTATTGAAGATCTTAAAGAGGATAAAACAGACGTTGAGATGGCTGAGGAGTTTAACGTGTCCGAGAAGCTGATCTATCACTTGCGGGAGCATTTTTATTCGCACGGTTTGGGCTCGATCGAAGGTCAGGACTAGCGGCTTAATACTGTGTGCAGTAATTGGCGGTTAAATAATGAATGAATAAGCACAGAATGAATAGCTTTTTTATGAATAAGCTTTTTTATTGACTTGTAAAGCTTGATATGTTATAATACAACCATTAAATAACAAATGTTAAGTAAGTAGAAGCCATCCGCTTCTCACCTTACGACGCGCCCTTAAAAACGCAGTCCATAAGGTTTCTTGATAGGTAATTAGCTTTTGAGCGGGTGGGTATGCCCGCTTTTTTATTTTTTGGGAGGTGAACACGTTATCACAAAAGATTTCCGTATTAATGAGGAGATCAGGGCTAGAGAAGTTAGGGTTATTGACAGCGAAGGGACCCAACTCGGTATTATGCCTGCTAGAGAGGCTCAACGGCTGGCTGAGGAAAGGCAACTTGATCTGGTGGAAGTTGCTCCTGCCGCGAAACCGCCTGTTTGCCGGATCATGGACATCGGCAAGTATAAGTACGAGCAGAGCAAGCGAGAGAAAGAAGCCAGGAAAAAGCAGAAGATTGTCAGTATTAAAGAAGTAAAACTCCGGCCCAATATTGAGAATCATGATTTTGACGTAAAAGCAAAAAACGCTATCAGGTTTTTAAAAGATGGTGATAAAGTCAAAGCAACTATAATATTCCGCGGACGTGAAATTGTCCATACCCAGCTGGGTCAAAAATTACTGGCCCGGCTGGCGGAATGTTTGGGTGAATACTCGACGGTTGAAAGGCAGCCAAAATTAGAAGGTAAAAATATGATTATGATTTTAGCACCAAAACAGGATAACTAGGAAGGAGTGTATTAACTTGCCTAAAATAAAAACACACCGTGGAGCGGCAAAACGATTTAAAAAGACGGCTACCGGGGAGTTTAAAGGTTCACATGCTTTTCACAGCCATATTCTTGGCAAAAAGAGCGCCAAGAGAAAACGCAACCTGCGCAAGGCCACTGTTGTTAGCGCTGTCGACGCCGGTCGCCTGAAGAGGCTGTTACCCTAACGTTACTTGTATAGATTCGTCATATAAAGGAGGAATATTACATGCCACGGGCGAAAAGCAGTGTGGTTTCACATAAAAGACATAAGAAGATCTTGAAATTAGCCAAAGGTTACCGGGGTGCAAAAAGCAAACTCTACAGGGTTGCCAACCAGCAGGTAATGAAGTCGTTGATTTACGCCTATCGCGACCGGAAGGCAAGAAAACGTGATTTCAGGAAGCTTTGGATAGCCAGAATCAACGCTGCCGCCAGGATGAACGGCATTTCATACAGCCGCTTGATGAACGGGCTCAAACTGGCGGGCATTGAGATAAATAGAAAATTACTGGCCGAAATGGCAATTAACGACGCCCAATCTTTTGGCCGTCTGGTTGAGATGGCCAAGGCAAAACTCTAAGGTATTAAAATTTGATACCGGGTGAGCTCGAGAAAATGTGTATGGGGTTTGACTGATGACAAAAAGCATGATAAATATTATCATGCTTTTTTTTAAGACTTGAGGATTATTTCTGATGATTATGGAAGGAGGAGGGAAGCTGTGAAACAGATAGCAGTGATTGGACTGGGGCGATTTGGCGGCAGTGTGGCGCTGACCCTTGCCAAAATGGGGTATGATGTCCTGGCTGTTGATACTAACGAAGAAAAAGTAAATGATATTAAAGACAGTGTAACTTATGCCGTCCAAGTAGACGCGATGGATGAGCAGGCTTTAAAAGCGTTGGGCATACGCAATTTTGATGTGGTGATCGTGGCGATCGGGCAGGATATTCAGTCAAACATACTGGTAACAGTAATGCTGAAAGACATGGGTGTGAAAAAAGTGGTGGCAAAAGCGGTCACGGAACTGCACGGAAAGGTTCTGGAAAGAGTCGGAGCTGATAATGTGGTCTTTCCTGAGCGCGATATGGGAGTGAGGGTGGCTCACGCCCTGGTTTCCAAGAACATTCTCGACCAGATAAATCTTTCCCCGGACTACAGCATCGTCGAGCTGATCACGCCGGAAGAATTTGCGGGACAAACCTTGGAAAGGGCGGATGTAAGGATGAAACACGGTGTCACTGTGCTGGCTATCAGACGCGGCAATGAAGTAATCATCTCCCCCGGAGCCAAACAAGTTGTTAATTCTGGAGATATCCTGGTAGTGGTGGGCAGGGAAGATAAACTCAAAGATCTGGAAGAGAGGTAGGTAACTTTAGTTTGCTGAGCAGACAAAACCCCCGGATAAAATACTTGCGCCGTCTTACAAACCGCCGCTTCAGGGAGATGGAAGGTAAATTTATGGCCGAGGGTGTTCGTTTTGTGGAAGAGGCGTTGGCATCATCTTTTACCGTGGAAATGCTGGTTTATTGCCGGAATACGGGGTTAAACTCCCGCGGGCGCGCCTTGCTGGAAGCGGCATCCTTTAACGATATTCCGGTCCTGGAGGTGGAAGAGGCATTTTTTAAAGAGTTGGCTGAAACTGTCACGCCACAGGGCATCTTGGCGGTGGTAAAGTGGCGGCGGCTAAAGCTGGAGGACTTGCGCGCGGGAGTGAACCCCTGGCTGCTGGTGCTGGTTGACGGAGTGCTTGATCCAGGGAATATGGGTACTATTGTGCGTTCGTCTGACGCTGCCGGCGCCGACGGCGTTATTCTTTTGAAAGGGACAGCCGATATATTCAACCCGAAAGCGCTGCGGGCCACTATGGGTTCTATTTTTCATATTCCAGTTATTCAAAACAGTTCGTTTGAGGAAGTAGAATTATTTATTAAACGTCACGGCGTCAAACTGGTTGCCGGCATGCCACGTGGTGAAAAAGCAATTTTTGAAAGCAATTTGACTGAATCTTGCGCTTTGGTAGTCGGCAGTGAACCACGGGGGCCCGGAGAAACTGTCATGTCCGGGGTGTTTGAACGCGTGCATATTCCGATGCCGGGACGCGCTGAATCTTTAAACGTGGCGATATCAACAGCCATAATGCTATACGAAGCTGTGCGCCAGCGCAGTTCAACAAGTAGTTGATAAATAATTAAGATATTTTTGGTCACATGATCATAACAATTTGGTCACAAACTTTCTTGTCATCAATTTTGGCGTATGGTATAATGACGTAGAAAGGTCCCCAAAAAATTGAGGAAAGGTTGTGGTTAAATGCTTTTAACCGCCGAATTTTTTTGGAGGATGTTCGAAGCGACAGGTTCGGTAAGGGCTTATATGCTTTACAGGAGGCTGGCAATTCATTAGTTTTTAATAAATTCAACAGATAAATGGTGATGAAGGGGATAAGTAGATGCCCGGTGTTCTGCAGGGAGGGTGGGTCAGTGGACTGAAAGCCCGCCTAGAATAAGGGTCATTGAAATTCACCCCGGAACTGCAACTGAACGTGTCAATAAGTAGGTGCCGCCGGAACTTCTACCGTTATATGGAAGATAGTATCGGGTTTTGTTTTGCCCCGTACCTGATAGGGTGGTTATCTCGGAAAACAATCCGTCCCTGGAGGACGGTTTTTTTATTGATGGGAGTCGCTAGAGGCGATTTTTTATTTTTAGGCGATTATTGTATAATGCGCTAAAGGAGGTTGATTTGATGGAAGAGAAGTTGCGGCGAATTGGCGCGGACGCTCTCCGGGAACTGTCGAATGCCGGCACTCTGGAAGATTTAAATGAGCTGAGGGTAAAATATCTGGGGAAAAAAGGTGAGCTAACCCAGGTGATGCGGGGCATGGGAGCGCTGAGCGCGGAGGAAAGGCCGCTTATCGGCCAGATTGCCAATGAAGTAAGGTCTTTAATAGAAAAAGAGCTGACAACAAGGACCGCGGCGCTGAAGGAAGTAGCCAGGGAGCAGCGTTTGCGGGAAGAGGGTATTGACGTAACCCTGCCCGGTTCACCACTATTGCGTGGCAGCAAACATCCGCTGACCATAGTAACTGAAGAAATCCAGAAGTTCTTTTTGGGATTGGGATATAGCATTGCCGAAGGACCGGAAATCGAGACCGATTACTACAACTTTGAGGCGCTTAACCTGCCCAAGGATCATCCGGCGCGGGACATGCAGGATACTTTCTTCATCAGTGACGACACTTTGCTGCGCACCCACACATCTCCGGTTCAGGTGCGCACCATGGAAAAAACAGTGCCGGGTTTGCCGGTGAAAGTAATTGTACCGGGCAAGGTTTACCGGCGCGACGATGACGCCACCCATTCGCCCATGTTCAACCAGGTGGAAGGTCTGGCCATTGACCGCCGGATTACCTTCAGTGATTTAAAAGGGACGCTCGACCTTTTCATGAGGGACATATTTGGGCCCAAGACAAAAACGCGTTTCCGCCCCAGTTATTTCCCTTTTACCGAACCCAGCGCGGAAGTGGATATTTCCTGCGTCATGTGCGGCGGTAAAGGCTGCCGGGTTTGCTCGCACACCGGCTGGTTGGAGATCCTGGGCAGCGGCATGGTTCATCCGCGGGTGCTGGAAGTATCCGGCTACAATTCGGAAGAGGTCACCGGTTTTGCCTTCGGACTGGGCGTGGAGCGGATTACCATGCTGAAATACGGTATTGATGACTTGCGGATTCTATTCGAAAATGACTTGCGGTTTTTGCAGCAGTTTTAATAATATTGCCGTAATGGCTGAAGCGTTTATAAGACCGATTTTAGGAGGTTTGCGACCGTGTACATATCTTATAATTGGCTAAAGGATTTCGTCGATTTTGATCTCGCGCCGCAAGAACTTGCCGACCGGCTTACCCTCGCGGGTATTGCCGTGGAAAGTGTAACCGAATTGGGCAAGGATATTAGCGGGGTGGTAACCGGGCGGATCGAGAAAATTGACCCGCACCCCAACGCCGACAAGCTGGTAATTACCAGGGTGAATACTGGTGAAGAAAAACTGCAAATAATTACAGCGGCTACAAACGTCAAGGAAGGCGACGTCATACCGGTGGCCCTGGAAGGGGCCAAACTGGCCGGCGGATTTGTAATCAAGCGGGCTAAGCTCAGGGGGGTGGAGTCCCGCGGGATGATGTGCTCCGGGCAAGAGTTGGGCATTGACGCAAAAACTATGTCGGCTGAGCAAGCCCACGGGATTATGATCCTGCCGCCGGGAACCCCTCTCGGCCGTGACGCGAAAGAAATATTGGGTCTGAATGACTTCATTCTTGAACTTGATCTTACGCCAAACCGCGGTGACTGCCTGTCGGTAGTCGGCGTGGCGCGAGAGGTGGCCGCGCTGCTCGGGCGGCCGTTCCGTCTGGCGGAACCCTCTTTCCCGGAAACAGGGGAAAATATCAGCGGACAGGTCCGTGTGGATATTGACGCCCCCGATTTGTGCCGGCGTTACGTGGCGCGTTTAATTAAGAACGTCCGGATCGGCCGTTCGCCGTTGTGGATGCAGTCACGCCTGCGTGCCGCCGGAATGAGGCCGATTAGCAACCTTGTCGACGTGACCAACTATGTCATGCTGGAAATGGGCCAGCCCTTGCATGCTTTTGACTACGATAAGCTTGTCGACCATCATATTATCGTCCGCAGGGCTAAAGATGGTGAGAATATGGTTTCTCTCGACGAAGTCTTGCGGGAACTAAACCAGGATATGCTGGTAATCGCCGACCCGTCCGGACCGGTCGCGGTGGCAGGGGTTATGGGCGGATTGTCCACGGAAGTAACGGATAACACAACTTCGATTTTGCTGGAGTCGGCTTACTTCAACCCGGTCAGCATCAGGCGGACTTCTAAGTCGCTCGGCTTGCGCTCCGAAGCGTCCCTGCGTTTTGAAAAAGGCATTGATCTCGGCGGCTGTCTGCAGGCAATTAACCGGGCCGCGCAGCTTATTTATGACATGGACGCGGGTGATGTGGTGAATGGTGTTGTTGACAACTATATCTCACCGGTAAGCGAAAAAACAATCATGTTCAGGCCAAAACGCGCTACATACGTTCTTGGGCTGGATATCCCCAAGGAAAAGGCGTCTGATATTCTGTCCCGGCTTCAGTTTAAGGTGCAGGACGCGGGTGCGGACCTGCTGGTCACCGTACCGACTTACCGGGTTGATGTGAGCATTGAGGAAGACCTGATTGAGGAAGTAGCCAGGATTTATGGTTATCACGAGGTGCCTGCCACGTTGCCGTCCGGCTCCGCAAGTCACGGGGCTAAGACAAAGGAACAGTCGTTCCGGACAATGATTGCCGATGCCATGGCCGGTGCGGGATTTAATGAGGTGGTAACCTACAGTTTCACCAACCCGCGTGTTTTTGATCTGATGAACCTGCCTGCGGACAGCCCGTTCAGGAATACGGTGAAAATACAGAACCCGCTCAGTGAGGAGCATTCGGTAATGCGCACGATGATGCTTCCCGGGCTGCTGGAGGTACTAGCCAAAAACTTCAACCGCAGGATGCAAGAGGGAGCTGTTTTTGAACTTGGCACAATATTTACGCCTGGGCAAGAAGGCCATCCTCATGAAGAACGCCACGTACTCGCTGCCGCGGCCATGGGACGGGCGCCCGGGAACTGGAAAATGCAGCCGCGGGAATTTGACTTCTATTTCTTAAAGGGTGTGCTGGAAAGTATTTTTAGAGAATTAGGGACGGAGGATGTTAAATTTTATCCGGAAAAAGCCAATCCGTCTTTCCATCCGGGCAGGACGGCCACATTGGACGCGGGGGAACGCAAAATCGGCATTATTGGCGAACTGCATCCCAGTGTTCTGGAGAAATATGATTTGCCTGAGCGGGTTGTGGCGTTTGAAATTGATTTTGAAGGGTTGTATGCTGTTTCAGGAAAGCCAAAGGTATACAATCCGCTGCCCAAGTTTCCTGGTGTCGAACGGGATTTGGCGATCGTGCTGAAAAGGGAAAACCAGGCCGGGGATATTATGGAAACAATCCGAAAAACCGGCGGAAAACTGCTTAGATCTGTATCCTTATTTGATATTTACCATGGCGAGCAGGTTCCCGCAGGTTATCAGAGCATGGCTTTCGCGCTGAAGTTTCAGGCCGCGGACCGTACCCTCACTGACGCGGAAGTTAGTGAAGTGACTGCCGCCATTGCCGCCGAGTTGTCCAGCCGTTTTGGAGCCCAGCTGCGAGGTTGAAAAGCGCTATAATGTGCAAGAGCCTGTGAAAATATTTTTAAGGTGAAGGAAATTGTGGCAGCATGACGAAATAACTATTATTTATTTTGATTAACACCTGGAGGAGTTTTATGTCCGAAGAGCAGAAGTTCCGGGTTGAAGTTGAAATCTTTGGCGAGTTCTATACGCTAAAAGGCGATAGTTCCCCGGCACAGATGATGAAAGTAGCCCAGTATGTCAACCATAAAATGAAGCAACTGGCTGAACGCAACCCAAAACTGAGCAAGTCGCAAGCAGCTGTGCTTGCTGCCTTAAACATGGCGGATGAATTGCTTAAACTCCGGGAAGAATATGAAAATATGGTTAAAATGCTTGAACCTGAATCAAAATAAAACGCACTTGAACTCATGAAGTGACTTCATGAGTTTTATCTTATGCTGAAGTGGGGCGATTATCTTGCGAAATGCTGAAATAGCCCGAATATTTTATGAGTTGGCTGAATTGCATGAGTTTAAAGGGGATGATTTTTTCAAAATTCGCGCCTATCGCAACGCGGCAAAAGTGCTGGCCGGCCTAAGCGAACCTGTTGAAGAAATTAAAAAAAACCGCGGGCTGCAAAAGATCCCCGGGATTGGCAAAAATATTGCAAAAAAGATAGAGGAAATTCTATTAACCGGACGGCTGCAAAAGCACGAGGAGCTGCTGAGGGAAGTGCCTCCGGGCGTAATGGAAATAATGTCTTTGCCCGGAATCGGGCCAAAGCGAGCCTACCTGCTTCAGGAAAGACTGAACATCACCAGCCCCGAAGAGCTTGCTGAGGCGGCCCGGGCCAAGCGTGTGCGCGGCCTGCCGGGGATGGGGGTCAAGCTTGAGATGGATATTATCAGGAATGTGGAAATGATCAAAAGACGGTCGGGCAAAGTTTTACTGGCTACTGCGAGAGATCTGGCCGCGGAGTTGACGGAATACTTAAAAATTATTCCCGGTGTGATAAAAGTGGAAGTTGGAGGCAGCATACGCCGGTGGCGGGAAACGGTAGGGGATATTGACCTGGTGGTCGCGGCTGAAGAAGCAAATGAGGTTTTTGAGGCCATGGCAAGCCATCCCCGCATCAAAGAAGTGTCGGAAAAGGCTGCAAACCGTGCCGGGTTTTATTCCTGGTGGGGTATTTATGTGGAATTGGAGGTGGTGCCGGAGGAGATGTTCTTTCCGGCGCTGCATAAGAGCACCGGAAGTAAAGCGCATTTGTCGCGCTTGCAAGAAAAATTTGGGGTAAAAGGCGTTGATTTTACCCGTTTGGTAATGGAACGGACAGGCATAATGCATGGTGAAGAAGATATATACGCTGCTCTGGGCATGCCGTACATACCTCCTGAAATCCGGGAAGACCGGGGTGAAATTGAATGCGCCCTCAAGGACAGCCTGCCACAACTGGTGAAACAGGGTGATATCGTGGGCGACTTGCATATTCACACCTCTTGGAGCGACGGTGTCGCTTCCATAGAACAAGTTGTGCAGCGGGCGAAAGAAAAAGGTTACAAGTATTTGGCTATTACCGACCACTCTCAGTCTCTCAAAATAGCAAAAGGGCTATCTCTGGAAAAGCTTAAAGAACAGCACCGTGAGATTGCCCTGCTAAATGAGAAATTTGATGAAAATAATGAAGAGTTTAGAATACTCACCGGAATAGAAGCGGATATCCTGCCCGGGGGGGAGCTGGATTGTCCTGATGAAATACTTGAAAAAACGGACCTGGTGGTGGCATCGGTCCACCGCGCTTTTAAACAGGACCGGGAAAAAATGACCGGCAGAATTATTTCAGCAATAAAAAATAAAAATGTCGACATCATCGGTCATGCGACCGGGCGCTTGCTGGGCAGGCGGGATGGATACGCTCTTGACATGGAGAGAGTATTGGATGCCGCCGCCGCTTGTGGTACGATATTGGAGATAAACTCGTCTCCGGACCGTCTGGATTTAAATGACGTAAATGCCCGTTCGGCCAAAGCTAAAGGTATTAAAATTGCCGTCAACACGGACGCCCATGACTTGAAAAGGATGGATGAAATGCCTTATGGAATCGCGGTGGCGCGCCGGGCTTGGCTGGGAGCGGGTGATATTGTCAACACGATGCCTTTGGATAAACTCCTCGCATACCTGGACAAGAAAAATTAGTAACTGCTCAGAATTCAGGAGTCAAGAGTCAGAATAAGATAAACCTACATTGGGTGCGTAGAATGTTAAATGCTTCCGGGATATTTATAAATAAGGAGATCCTGCCCCGCGCTTTTTACAACCGTGATACAACCGCAGTAGCCAGAGAACTGCTGGGCAACCTGCTCGTGCACATGTCTCCGGAAGGAATCACCGCCGGCAGGATTGTGGAAACAGAGGCTTATCTGCAAGATGACCCGGCCTGCCATGCTTCTCGCGGCATTACCCGCCGAAACCGGGTGATGTTCGGACCGCCGGGTCACGCTTATGTATATTTTATTTACGGTATGTATTACTGCTTTAATGTGGTTTCCGCCCCGGAAGGCGTAGGGGAAGCTGTTTTGATCCGGGCGCTGGAGCCGGTTGAAGGGATACAGCTGATGCGTTTGCGGAGGAAGCGGGAGAAGCTGGAGGAACTATGCGGAGGCCCGGCAAAACTGGTGCAGGCCATGGGTATAACACGCCGCCATAACGGCACAGACTTGACAGGAGGAAAGCTCGTTATTTATCAGGGGCAAAAGAAAAGTGAGCCAATCGTCGCGACAACCCGTATCGGCATTAGAGAAGGAACTGCTCTGCCGTTGAGATATTACCTGAAAGGCAGCCGGTTTATTTCTAAAAAATAAAGAGTCAGAAGTCAGGAGTCAGAAGATAGGAAACAGAAGACGGAAGACAGGGGTAAGGAGAAGGGTAAGGAGCAGAATGAGAGAATGGTTTTTGTCTTAAAATGTTCCGACTCCTGACTACTGAATTCTGAGTATCTATTATTTGGGGACAGGGGGAAGGTAAGCTGAAAATCAGGGATATTTACGAATTGGCCGTGCAAAAGGGTATTGAAAACGACCCGCGGTCAAGGGAAGCAGTGCTTAAATTGCTGGAAAAGGAACAGAAAAATTTTAATGAGCTAAAAGAAGACGAAAAGAAAGAGTACGACCAGGACCGGTTGTTTAACCCGTACGGTGACACCAGGGTTCTCTTCGGCGAACCTGAGCATGAGGTTAATCGTGTGCTGACCGGTATCGACATGGAAGCGGCCGAAGTGCTCCTGGCCGACCGGCTTACCGCCCGGGGGCAACCGGTGGATCTGATCATCGCCCACCACCCGGAAGGAAAAGCAATGTCGGCTCTTTACCAGGTGATGAAAATACAGGAAGACGTGCTTGCCGGTTTTGGCGTGCCGATCAATGTGGCTGAAGGGATTATGGCCTCGCGTATCAGTGAGGTCAAGCGGGGGTTGTTGCCTCTGAACCATAACCGGGCGGTGGATGCCGCCAGGCTTTTGGGTATTCCTTTGATGTGCGTGCACACCGCCGCGGACAATCTGGTGCAATATTATCTGCAAAATATAATAAACGAAGAAAAGCCGGAAACCCTGGAAGAACTGATTAAGTTCATGAAAAGCATCCCTGAGTACGCCGAGGCGGTGAAGTATAACGCGGGTCCGGTTATTGTTGTCGGCGGCAAGGAAAAGCGTGCCGGCAGGATCATGGTGGATATGACCGGAGGCACGAGCGGTTCCGAAGACGCGTACGCCAAGCTGGCCGTGGCCGGCGTTGGTACGCTGGTAGTGATGCATATCGGTGAAAAACACCGCAAAGAAGCGGAGAAAAATCATATCAATGTAATCATAGCGGGACACATGGCCAGCGACTCGCTCGGGATGAACCTTTTCCTCGATGAGCTGGCGCAGCGGGGTATTGAAGTAATCCCTTGCTCCGGGCTATTAAGATATGTGCGGAAGGAGTAACACTTAAATGCCGGTTAAACCGGAATTGCTCGCTCCCGCCGGCGCCTGGGAATCCCTGGTGGCGGCGGTGGAAAACGGGGCGGACGCCGTTTACCTGGGCGGCAAATCTTACAACGCCAGGGAATCTGCCGGCAACTTTGATGACGACGAGTTGATTAAAGCGGTGGAATTTGCCCATGTGCGCGGGGTTAAGGTTTATGTTGCGGTCAACACGCTTCTGGCGGATCATGAACTAACCGGCGCGGCGCAGTTTTTGCACTTCTTGCAGCGTGCCGGCGCCGACGCGGTAATCGTGCAGGACGCGGGCTTAATCAGGCTTGCCCGGCGGGTTATTCCTGAACTGCCCCTGCATGCCAGCACGCAAATGACTGTTCATAACCTGCCGGCGGCGCGGCTGTTGAAAGAAAAAGGCATCAGCAGAATCGTACTGGCCCGGGAGCTTTCCCTGGAAAACATCAAGGAAATTACCGGGTGGGGCGGGGTTGAGGTGGAATCATTCGTGCACGGCGCTTTGTGCATTTGCTACTCCGGCCAGTGCTTGTTGTCAAGCCTGATCGGCGGACGGAGCGGCAACCGGGGCCGCTGTGCCCAGCCCTGCCGTCTTAGTTATGTTCTGGTCGATGAAAAAAATCGACCGGTGGCTGAGCCGGATGCGGCGGGCGAGCACCTTTTGAGTCCCCGCGACCTCAACATGAGCCGTCACCTGCCCGATTTGCTCAATGCCGGGATCACCTCTTTAAAAATTGAAGGCCGGATGAAGAGGCCGGAATATGTCGCGACCGTAGTCAGAATTTACCGCAAGCTGCTGGACCGGGCCGCTGAAGGCGCAGGTTATGAGGTTACCCCTGAGGAGGCTGGGGAGCTGGCCCAGATATTCAACCGTGATTTTACCACCGGCTATTTTTACGGCCATCCCGGCCGGGATTTGATGAGCTACAAACGCCCGAACAACCGCGGGGTCCGGCTGGGAAGGATAAAAGGTTTCGACAGGAAACAAAAGATGGCCGAATTGTCATTGGAGAAGCCGCTGCGGCTGGGCGACGGCGTTGAAGTATGGGTTACCGAGGGAGGGCGGGCGGCCGGAGAAGTGCGCCGGATCGTCAAGGACGGAAAAAGTGTTGAACGGGCCGCCGCCGGGGATATAGTGTACCTGGATATACCCGGCCGGGTTTTTCCCGGCGACCGTGTCTTTAAAACCCATGACGCCGATCTGATTGAGCGGGCGAGAGCAACATTTGCCTCTCCCAAGGAACAGAAGAAAATACCGCTGATATTTGAGGTCTTTGCCCGTCTCAACGAGCCCTTGCTGATCAGAGTGACTGACCAGGGCGGGCTGACCGGGGAGGCGGAAACAAAGTCCCCGTGCCAGAGAGCCCTGAAGCGCCCTTTGACCCGTGCATATTTAGCGAACCAGCTTGGAAGGTTGGGGAATACCCCGTTTGCCATGACGGACTTGCGTTGCGAACTGGCGGAGCCGGTGATTGTGCCGGTAGCTGAAATCAATGAGGCGCGGCGCCGGGCGCTCGCCGTACTGGAAAAGCGCCGCATGGCCGCCGCCAGGCAAGAACCGGTTTCTGATCAAGATTTCCGCCGCCGTTTGTCCGCCGCTTTTTTTCATGAAAAAATGGCTAAGCCGGCAACTGTCGGGCTGCCTGAACTGGCTGTCGCCGTGACCGATTTGGCTTCCTTGGCGGCGGCGGTGGAAGCGGGAGCCGGAATAGTATATTTCGGCGGTGAGCAGTACCGCTCCAAAGAGCCTGTAACTCCGGAAGTTATTCAACCCGCCGGCGAGCTATGCGGGAAAGCCGGCGTTCGTTTTATATTATCGTCGCCGCGTATTTTGCAGGATAAGGAACTTGCCTGGTTTTGCCGTTTATTGGAAAAGGTGGACGCAACTCTTTTGGACGGGGTTCAGGCAGGCAACCTTGGCTTAATCACAAAGGTGGGAAAAATTACCGGCAAACCGGTATACGCAGATTTTTCACTGAACGTGTTCAACCGCGAGGCGGCTATCTTTCTAATGGAAACAGGGGTGGCCCGCGTCACCCTTTCGCCTGAGTTGACCATGGAGCAAATCCGCCGTCTGGCGCCTGCTCTGCCAGTTCCCGCTGAAGTGATTGTGCACGGGGCTTTGCCTTTGATGGTCTCCGAACATTGTGTTGCGGGCAGTCTGCTGGGCTGCGGCAACAATTGCGCCGGACCATGCGCCGGCAGGCACTGGGGGCTGAGGGACCGCAAGGGGATTGTATTTCCGTTTGAGATGGATCAGTTCTGCCGGATGCAATTATTTAATTCCCGGGATCTCTGCATTATCGAAGATATCGGGTTGCTGGCCGGAACAGGCGTGACGGTGCTTCGCATCGAAGCAAGGCGCGAAGGGGCTGAATATGTCCGCGACGTTGTGCGGGCTTACCGTTTGGCTATGAGCAAGCTGCCCGAAGCACTGGAGGATGGCGTGGAATCGCGTGCAAAAGAAGCTTTGGTCAAGTACAGCCCGGGTGGATTCACCAGGGGGCATTATTACCGTGGAGTGCTGTAGATAAACTGCCTGTTCTATTATTGATTGCACTAATACAACAGAGATATATGTGAAAGTAGTATTAATATAAGATAAAATATTAAAGTAGAATAAAATAAATAGCTTATTTGACTAATAGCAATATTGGAACACAGGAGATATTATCAATAGTTTATTAGCCAAAATTATGGCAGATAAAAGGTACCAGAATTATAGTGAAATTGACTAATTCGTTAATTGTCTACTATAAGATAAGCTGTCTAGAACATAAAAAAAATATATGCTATAATTTAGTTAACATAAATAAGCAGGAAGGCCAGGCTTATGGACCATAAAACGTTATTAAGACTTGAATATAATAAGATCAAAGAACAACTGGCCGGTTACGCTGGATCACCTCTTGGCAAAGAGCGGGTATGGGAACTGGAACCTGTTGACGACTTGGAAGCTATTCTCAGGTGGCAGGCAGAAACCAGCGAAGGACGTGAAATGCTCCGGCTGGACCCGACCGCTGAGATAAATGGTTGGCGCGATATAAGGCCACAGCTGCAAAGAGCCGGCCGCGGGGCCTTGCTCGAGCCGGAGGAGCTTACAGCAATAACCGACACCCTCGCAGCCTGCCGGATAGTAAAAAATTTTCTTGAGGAAAAACGGGAGCGTTATCCCATTCTCAGTGAACTGGGATTTGCTTTGGTCTCTTTGCCGGATCTTGAAAAAAAGATAAAACGAGCCATCCTGCCCGGCGGTGAGATCGCGGATCATGCTTCCTCCGCTTTGGCGCAAGTGCGTCGCAAGCTGTTAAACGCCCAGTTCCAAATCAAGGAGCATCTGGAGCATGTCATCCGTTCTCCGGAATACCAGAAGTATTTGCAGGACCCGATTGTCACAGTCAGGGAGGGCCGTTATGTGGTGCCCGTTAAAATCGAACACCGCAGCCAGGTGCCCGGAATCGTGCACGACCAGTCCGCCAGCGGCGCCACTCTGTTTATCGAACCGATGGCGGTAGTCGACAGGAACAATGAGATAAGGCGTTTGACGGTATTGGAAAAACAGGAAGTGTTAAAAATCCTAACCGAGTTATCGGCGGAAGTGGCCAGCAATGCCGAGGCCCTGCTCATCTCCCTGGATGCCTTGGGGGAGCTTGATTTTATTATGGCCAAGGCCAAGTACAGTGAGAAGTTGAATGCCTGGGCTCCGGCTTTTGCAGGCGAGGCGTGCATGAATATCCGGCAGGGCAGGCATCCACTGCTGCAAGGGGCGGCGGTGCCGGTAAACCTGCGGCTGGGTGAGGATTTTGACACGCTTGTCGTGACCGGTCCCAATACCGGCGGCAAGACGGTAGCTTTAAAAACCGCCGGCATTATGGTATTGATGGCTCAATCCGGATTGCACCTGCCGGCTGAGGACGGTTCAAAAATCGGGTTGTTCCGGCAAGTATTCACGGACATCGGTGACGAACAAAGCATCGAGCAGTCTCTAAGCACATTCTCCTCCCACATGGTTAACATTGTGGAAATCATCGGTAAAGCCGGCCGTGACAGTCTAGTCCTGCTTGATGAGCTGGGGGCCGGAACAGATCCGACGGAGGGGGCGGCTCTAGCCCAGTCGATTTTAGAAAAATTGCACACTGCGGGCGCTAAAACTATCGCAACTACCCACTACAACGAGTTGAAGAATTTTGCCTATACGCGGGAGCGGGTGGAAAATGCCAGCGTGGAGTTTGACGCTGTCACTTTAAGGCCCACGTACCGTCTTCTAACCGGGCGGCCCGGCCGCAGCAACGCTTTTGAAACGGCGTTGAAATTAGGGCTGCCGGAGCAACTGGTGGAGCGGGCAAGGGAATTTTTAACTGTTGAACAAATAAAGGTTGAAGAATTGATGCAGAATTTGGAGAAGGCACAACAGGAGGTAGAGGCCAGTCGCGTTGAGGCTGTTGAATCAGCTGAAAAAGCCCGGTTATTGAAAGAAAAATATGAAAAGATGGAATTTGACCTTGCCCAGAAGCGGGAGTCCATTCTGGCAAAAGCAGGGGATGAAGCAAGATCTCTGGTTAAAACCGCCAGGTTGGAAGCCGAATCAACAATTAAAGAACTGAGGGTGAAACTGGCCCGGGAAGCGGCTCATGTTAGGGAGAACGCTATTCAGGAAGCCAGGGAAAAGTTATCGGCACTGCAAAAAAAAGTAAACAAGGCTGTGCCCGAAAAAGTTATCGCCGGCAAGGTCCCGGGGATTCTGCTCAGCGGGGAAGAAGTGTATTTGCCAAAGTTCAACCAGCACGGTGTTGTTCTGACGCCGCCCGGTCCTGAAGGCGAAGTGCAGGTGCAGGTAGGTATTATAAAAATAAATGTGCCTTTAAATGAACTGCGCCGGGTTGAAAAAAACAGACCAGGCGGGCAAAGCGAAACGGCCAGGGTGGCGCTGAACAAAGCGCAAGAGATTTCATTCGAACTTGATTTGCGGGGACTTTATGCTGAAGACGCCTTGTTTGAGGTGGAAAAGTATCTGGACGACGCTTTTTTAGCCGGGCTGGCCAAAGTACGGCTGATACACGGCAAAGGCACAGGCGCGCTGCGGATGGCTATCCACAAGCACCTCAACGGGCACCGCCGGGTGAAGTCCTTCCGCCTGGGCGAACAGGGCGAGGGCGGGTTTGGTGTCACAGTAGTCGACCTGGCATAGTAAAAGCGAACTACCAGTAAGAAACCGGGTTTAACCCCGGTTTCTCATTAACCGATATTATAGGACCAGTTGTAGCCATTATTGTTATCCCAGTTGTTTGCGCTATCGTGGAAGCAGAAAGTTAACTGCCTGTCCTCCATATTAAGCGTTTTTTTCCAGCCCTCCGCCGTGCGCTGCATCCGGTAATCATCGACAATTCTCCAGTGCATCGGATCACCAAAACCCGCGTGCAGATAAACCTCATTTGCTCCACTTTTATTTAGAAGCCCGTTATAGATAATTGTAACATCGCTGCCGTCCGGTGTAAGCGATTTAACATGAACACCGCGGGAAGAGTCTGACCAGTCGTGGTAATGCAATATCCACACCTCCTTTTTTATTGTTTGCGTTCATTCAATAAGTATTTTTTGCAAAATTTATATTACTATGAGTACCTAAAATTGTAATTAAAGTATAGGAATGCACTAATAACAAGGCCTGGCGTAACAATTTACATTTATAGTCATTGTGCCTTTGGCAACACCGGCCCGAAATGCAATCTCGTCGACGGCTATAAGGAGAATAATCAGGCTTAAAAACCACCCGAGCGCAGGATTGAAACCAGAAACCAGAAACCCAGCACCGCAACCACTAAAAATCCCGCTTCCGCTACCGGCACCTGCCCGAACAGAATACCTTCCTTCCGGGCCAGAAAAGCAGATCCGATAACCAGGCCGGTTATCACAATGCTAAAGGCCAGCCGGTTGATCATTTTGTTTACCCTGTTCAGAACTTCATCAATCTGGGGAAGCTGGTGTTTTAATTTCAACTCTCCTGCCGCAGCCAGGTCCAGCACCGTACTGACCTGTTTCGGCAAGAAGGAAAGAACATCCCCAAATTCCCGGAGGTTTTTAATCGCGGCTTTCGACAATGCTTGAGGTGAAAGCTTCTCCATAAGCAGACTTTTCCCAAACGGCTCGGCTACTTTAATTATGCTCAACTTCGGATCAAGCTCTTTCACTATCCCTTCCAGGATCAACAGTGCCTTTGCCAGCAAGGTGAATTCCGTTGACAGCCGGATGTGATATTTTAAGGCGACACTCACGATGTCGTTTAAAGATTCTGCCAGGCTAATCTGACTTAAGGGGACCTCATAATACTTTCTCTGCAATAAGTTGATATCCAGGCGCAGAAGCCTTTTGTCAACATTTTTGGGGACAACCCCCAGGTCTAAAACTGCCTTCGTTATTGCTTCGGAGCTTTTACTTACCAGTGCCGTCAGCAGTTTTACCACTTTACTTTTGGTTTCTTCCGTAAGGAGCCCAACCATGCCGAAGTCCATGAAGGCAATTTCCCCTCCGGAGAGCGCCGCCAGGTTTCCGGGGTGCGGGTCGCCATGAAAGAAACCGTCTATTAAAATCTGCTTAAATATAGCTTGGGCTAATTTCCTGGCCAATGCCGGCCGGTCCAAACCCAGGCGGTTAATTTCCTGTAGGTTATTAAGCTTTATCCCATGTACATATTCCATGGTTAAAACTTTTTTGGTAGTAAAGTCCCAGTAGACCATAGGAATGAACACACCGGGCTCGCCGGCAAAATTCTTTCTGAAAGCATCAGCGTTGCGGCCCTCGGCGTTATAATCCAGCTCTTCGTGGAGGGTCCGGTCAAACTCGCCCACCGTCTCGACAAAGCTGTACATCTCCGCCCAATTCGAACGGCTCTCGAGAAAACGCGCCACATCATATAGTATTTCGAGATCGATGTTGATGATTTTCTCAATATCCGGGCGCTGGACTTTAACCACTACCTTCTGGCCGTCGGGCAGCGCGGCCCGGTACACCTGGCCTATGGAAGCGGCGGCCAGCGGTGCGGGGTCAAACTCGGCATATATTTCCTCTAATGGCTGGTCTAATTCCCTTTCAATCTGCTGTTTGGCCGTATCAAATGCAAAAGCCGGCACCCTGTCCTGAAGTTTTCCCAATTCAATTAAATAATCCGGGGGCAGCAGGTCGGCCCTGCTGCTTAGAATTTGGCCCACTTTTATAAATGTCGGCCCCAGTTCCTCAAGTGCCAATCGTACCCTTTGGGGCATGGAAAATTGTTCTATCCGGGGCTCTTTTTTAAAAAACACTTTTCCGGGAATCGATACAAAATCCGCCAAGCCCAGGTGGTGTAGAATGTGGCCGAAACCGTGTTTTAGCAAAATATTTACAATCTCCCGGTAGCGCTGCAAATGTTTGTACCGCCTGCGCAGTTGCATAACAGCATCATCCTTCGCCTTATTTAATTCTGCCTGGCCGACCCTTTCTTTATGGGGTGAGTAAAAAATTATGAAGGGTACGGAAAACTACTACGTTCTCAGTACCCTTCCATAATCGGTAATCGGTTAACTTAATTTCTTTATTAATTCATCCAGTTTTTGTTCCAATCTTTCGATGTCCTGCCTGGTGGCCGGCCTTAGCTGCCCCGGGGAACAGCATTTCTGCTCGATTGCCGCCCGCAAGGATTCTTTCTCCGCCTTCCCCTTGTCTTCTAACTTCTGGAGCAGTTCCCTGGCTTCATCCCTGGTGGTTTCGCCTTTCTTAGCCAGCTCGTCAATAACTTTTTTAACCTTTTCCCTGCCAAGTGAGAGTGCCCCGAGTCCGGTTAGAAAGGTTTTTTCCGCTATTTGCACCTGTCTCACCCCCTTTCAATAAACCTCGCACCTACAGTTTTTCCTGCTTAATGCATTTTAACGCCTACTGCAATCCAATTCATACAAATTTTATTTCTTATACTTAAACCACTGCCTGGCCTTTAAAAAATATAGACTACTCAGTACATGTATTGTACTAAACGGTTTAAATTATAAATTTCCTTCAAACAAAAATCAAGGGTTTGCCGGATTCGCCTGCCGCTGGAACCTGCGTCTGCACCGCCCGGATAGGGGCACAAGACTAATGAAAAAAGCCGGGGTCAATACCGGCGGGAGCCTGCCCGGGCAGCATTTCCATATCATTGATTTTCGCAAGTCTTTGAGATAGTGAAAGCAGTCCGTTTAGGACTGCTTTTTATAATCACTGATACCGAAATAATTTTTTAACGCGGATTGAAGAACCTGGGACAAATTTATTTTTTCATTCTCAGCCATATCATCGAGCCACTTAGGTAATATTATAGTTTTCTTCACTATTTTATTATCAATATCTTCCCGGAAAACAGGCATCCAAACCTCAATAGGCACTGCCAGCTGGTTCGGCTTTAAGTTTAAGCTGTTTATGACCGTTGGCTCGGGAATGCGCTCACCGTCATTTTCCATGTCCAATAAGTGAAGGCCAAGAGCTTCTTTGGCGTTTTTAAATGCTTCTTCGTTAGTTTCAGCGCAAAGTAAGCAGCCGGGCAAATCAGGAAATTCGATTGAAATGCCATCATCGTAGTAATTAAAGATGGCAGGGTAGATGTAACGGTCTGGAAACACGTCAGTTCTTTCTCCTTTCATCACCTTGTGTTCAATTGTTTCCGCGATCGGTCCGGACAGTCCGGCCGTTTTGTTTTCCCGTTTGTGTTTTTATTTCGCCGGGTATTGCCGGGTTTGACGGCTTATTGCCGCCGCCGGCGCTGGCGGATGAGCCCGGCTCATGGACAGCGCATGGCTGGGTGGGCACACGCAGGTTATAATCTTCCACAAAAGAAGGAACAGAATACGGGAGCTTGATTAAAGGTTTAATAACTTTGTCCGGGCATCGTTCAGTGGGAAGTTGCCCGCTGGCTGCGCAAACTTCGACAAATACATGGATGTTGTCGCTTTCAGTCGGGACTGTTCCTTCATTGAAAAGATCGGTAACAAGACTGTCGCTGGGAGTGTTCGGTCCGGGCAAGAGTCCTGATTTGCCGTCCACAGTATATGAAACCAAGCCATCTGGGCGTTGGAAATCCTTAACCGTGACGTTGCTTAGCGCTTTGCTCATTATTTCCCGCCAGATTCCCGCCGGATAGGTGCCGCCATATGCCTGCATGGAAGTCGGTTTGTCGTACCCGATCCACACAGCCGCTACGAGCTCCCGGGTGTATCCGACAAACCAGATATCTTTACCGTCGTCGGTTGTGCCGGTTTTACCCGCCGCCGGCCGCCCTATTTGGGCGTTGGTTCCAGTGCCGCTTTGCACAACAGATTTAAGCATATCGGTAATAAGGTATGCCGTGGTGGCTTTCATAGCCTGGTGCTGCTTGGGAACGTTTTGTTCCAGGATGACTCCGTCTGCTTTTTCAACCCTGGTTATGGCGGTAGGCTCAACGTAAATTCCCTGATTGGCAAAAGCTCCGTAAGCGCTGGCCATTTGCAAAGGGGTCACCCCGTTGTATAAACCGCCCAGCGCCATGCCGGCGCCGTGTTTTTGCGGATCCAGCTGGATTCCCAACCCGGAAGCGAATTTGATGGCATCGCTGATGCCGACTTTATCCATCAATATTTTCACCGCGGCGATATTAACCGAGTTAGTCATGGCTGTGCGCAAGGTGATCAGACCCCGGTATCTCCCGTCAACATTATGCGGCTCATAAGAGCCGTAATTGACAGGAATATCGTCAACCACCGATGCGGGCCCCATCCCTTTATATTCTATTGCCGGCCCGTATACGGCAATAGGCTTGAAAGCGGAACCCGGCTGCCGTGTGGTTTGGCTGGCCCGGTTCCACTGCCTCTTCTGGGTGTGCTCGCGTCCGCCCACCAGCGCTTTTATCTCACCGGTATGCGGATCCAGGACCACTACCGCGCCCTGGGGTTGCAGCAAATTATTAGCGTCAGTCTTGGAGGACGGGAAATTGCTGTTTCTGGCCATGGCCGCTTCGGCAATTTGTTGGATATTCTGATCCAGGGAGGTGTAGACTTTCAGACCTCCCTTGAATACTTCAGTCTCTCCGTATTTTTCAATCAGCTTGTCCGTCAGATAGTCAAGGAAGTATGGATACGGGTATTGCCTTTCAGCCGGCTCCTTGGTTTCAATTTTCAACTCTGCAGCTTTGGCTTTGGCAGCTTCACTCTCACTAATAAAGTTATTCTTGGCCATACTGTCCAGCACAGTATTCCGCCTGGACAACGCCGCCTGGGGATCCAAATATGGAGAGTAGGCGCTGGGAGCCTGGGGCAGGCCGCCAAGCATGGCTGCCTCCTCCAGCTTTAAACCTCTCTTGATTTCTTTCCCAAAGTAAGTTTGAGCCGCCGCCTGGATTCCGTAAGCACCCTCACCCAGGTAAATATTGTTAAGATACATCTCTAAAATTTCGTCTTTTGTATATTGTCGCTCAACCTGCAGGGCCAGAATTAGTTCCTGTAATTTCCTTTTTAAAGTTCTTTCGTCACTGAGAAAAGAAATTTTTACCAGTTGCTGGGTTATCGTGCTGCCGCCTTCCTTAATTGAGCCTGAACTCAGGTCATTCCAGGCCGCCCGTGCGATTCCACGGAAGCTGAAGCCATGGTGCTTATAAAAACCTGGGTCTCCGATAGCCAGAAAAGCGTTCTTCACGTTGTCCGGGACATCCTTCAAATCTATAGGAACACTGTTCTTTATTCCTATCTGGGTAATTAGTTTATCGTCTTTATCATAAACCAAAGTGGATGCCGCTGACTCCAAAGAATCTGGAGTTAGTTTGGGCACGTCCCTGATGCTGGAATATACCAATCCGCATCCAACGCATCCCACAGATAATACAGCAAGACAAAATAAAAGAGAAAAAAGGCGGCGGCTATTTAGCTTTCTGCGAGTCCTTCTTTTTGCCAAAAGATCCAGACCTCCTTGCCACGGGTACTGAATAAAGGTCATGATAACCTCTTAAATATGGAATTATTACACGCTTTCTTTTTTTTGTCAACTTGTTTTCCCAAAATATATTTCACCGTCGGCGTTAACATGACACAATTTTCCTGAAATTATTTAAACCGAATGATATGATTATTAAAATAGGTCTTGCGTTTGGAAATGGCAGGTGCTAAAATGATATTAATTATGTACTGAAAAGTCTATGAAGGAGAAAAGTAAGCTGGTTGTATTCCTGCAGGGAGAGAGTGTCGTTGACTGAAAGCACTCTTAGGAAAAGGCCTGCCGAAGTTCCCTCTGGAGATGCCGGCTGAAACCGTTCGCAAACGGCCAGTAGGTTTGGACGTAATCCCAACGTTACAGGGGAGGGGGTATCGGATTAATTCCCGTACCTTACTAAAGGGCACTATGTTTTATAGGCCAACCAGGGTGGTAGACGGAAAGTTTTAGCTTCTCGTCCCTATAGGGACGAGGGGCTTTTTTATTTCAAATTAACTAATAAATAGCTTATGTTTAACGCTGTCAGAGTTAATTTAAACGAATGAGGTGAAAATAGCAAATTAAGCATTGCAAGCAAAAATGATATAGATAAACATTTTTAATAAAAACGGGGTGGAAAAATGAATTTTGCATATTTCGGCTTGATTAACGCAAAAAAATATCCCGAGCAGGAATTTTTGATTGAGCGTAATCCGGCGAAAGGCGAAAGAAGGTCTCTTACCTGGAGGGAATTTAATGAACAAACAAATAAAGTAGCTAATTATTTGAAAAATAATTTGGGCGTGAAAAAAGGTGATTTTGTCCTGCACCTGCAAATGAACAGCCTGGAGTGGTATGTCACATTTCACGCCATTTTGCGAGTAGGCGCCACAGCCGTTCCCCTAAGTTTTCGTTTTGCCAGCCAGGATATCATGCACGCGGCCAAGGCTTGCGGGCCGGTGGCTTTCATTCTGGCCGACGGTTTTCTCTCAAAGGTTCAACCGATACAGGAAGAAATGAAAACCATAAAGAATTATATCTGTATCGGCAAACAATCTCCCGCCGATATGATCGCTTATGACAGTATTATTCAAAGCGCCGGCGCTGAGGATATTCTTGTCGAGGTGGACGATGCGGCCCCGGCGGAGTTGATGTTTACCTCGGGTACAACCGGACCGCCAAAACCTGTGTGCCAGGCGCACAAGACTTTATATGAAATAGGTGTCGGCAACGCCCTTACTTATGATGAAGGTAAAGAAACAGTATATTTGGCGCCGCAACCTTTTTATCACAGCGGCAGTTTCTTCCTTTCCTTCCCTTGCTACCTTGCCGGTGGAAAAATTGTTATTTTGAACGGCCTGCAGCCCAAATGGCTCCTTGATTGCATAGTGGAAGAAAAGGTTAATAACAGTTGGATTACGGTACCGACCATGTCAGACGCGGTAAATGCGATAAAAAAAGGTGAGATCAATATTGCGGAATATGATTTCTCACACTTTACAGGCTCTTTGGTAATTGGCGCGCAGCCTGTTCCTCCTTCCTTGCTGCATGATCTTAAAAAGATATTCCCGTTTAAAACAGGAAACATCTATGGCATTACTGAAGGCGGCGGAGGAGGGAGCATTAATTTATACGACGAAGATGTTTTGAGGAAACCGGGGTCGATTGGAAAACCCACTTTTTACATGGAAGCCCGCGCGGTTGACGATAACGGAAATGATGTTCCGCTCGGCGAGGTGGGGGAACTGATTCTGAAAGGCTCCAGGATAATGAAGGAATATTACTCCAACCCTGAGATGACCGCGAAAACCATTAAAGACGGCTGGCTTTATACCGGCGACCTGGTAAGAATTGATGAGGAAGGTTATTTTTATATTGTCGACAGGAAGAAAGATCTGATTATCAGGGGCGGCGAAAATATTTTTCCGGTAGAAATCGAAGCGGTGTTGTTCAGCCACCCGAAAATTCAGGATGTGGCGATTATTGGTTATCCGCACGAGCGTCTGGTAGAAATCGCCATGGCTATCGTAACCATAAAAGATGGGGAGACCATGACCGAGTCGGA
The DNA here is from genome assembly GCF_002067195.1 of Pelotomaculum sp. PtaB.Bin117. NCBI lineage: Bacteria > Bacillati > Bacillota > Clostridia > Eubacteriales > Desulfotomaculaceae > Pelotomaculum > Pelotomaculum sp. PtaB.Bin117. The sequence continues at coordinate 59,362 of NZ_MVQM01000178.1, forward strand.
AGTTATAGAACACTGCAAGAACGCGGGCCTGGCAAAATTTAAATGGCCTGAAAAAGTCGTCTTTGATATGGTGCTGCGTAACCCGACAGGGAAAATCGACAAGCCGAAACTGCGCGAAAAATATATTGGGAAGAGGGAAATAACTATTAACGGTAAAATATAATTCAGGCATTCCCGCAACAAAATACTCCAGAGGCCATCCCAGCTTCTGGAGTATTTTTATATTCAGACGCCCGCTGAAACCCCGAAGTTAAGTGGAAACTAAACTAGTTCACTTAAAATTGACTGTGATAGCTGTACATTTGATTGCTTTGGCCACCCATTGACGGCTGTCCTAACTGGCTCTGGCCTTGCTGTCCGACCATTTGATTCAGTTGATACTGTACACTGTCTATTGCTTGATTCATTTTAGAAAGGGCGCCTGTTGACTGAAGGTATTGCATTCCTTGATTTAAAATTGTAATTGCCTGCTCAATATTTTGCTTCAGCTGTTGCTGAGTATATTGCTGTTCTTGCAGTGCTTGGTCCCTAAATTGTTGTATTTGCTGAAAAAGCTGAGTAATCTGCGGCTGCACTGGTTGCATAGCCATCGTCTGAATCCCCACGGATTGTATTCCTGCCGGCTGAGTTCCCATAGGCTGATACTGAAATCTGTTCGGCTGTCCATACTGGTATGAATGATTACTATTCGGCTCTTGCCCGATTTCCATGTCCGTTGATTTCCTTGTTACGCTATCTTTTTTATGCATTAAAAATCTCTCCTTTTAACCGATAATTATTTTCTGCATTAGTTTGTCCCTGTTTAGTATTTTTATGCCGCCGAACATGATTGTAATTTTGGTTAAAACAATATTTTTTGAAAAATTTTCTTATTTTTCAGCCGAGGAGCTATCATAGGTTCCTTGGCTTTTTAGTACTGACAAATCGCCGTAATAGATGAAAAAGAAATAGCTAAAACTATTGTCATGTGACGTTCGGTACCTGCCGGTGGCATTGAGGATTAATAATTTACAGGCAAAAGGGGAATATTTTAACTGTTCCTGATTCCGTGACACGGAATCGCCAATAAACCTAAATCACTTTGCAGCTTCTGATGTTTTTCAGGAGGACTAATGATTCTAGACACTGAACAGTTTTGTCAGAAAGCTCATGAACTGGCGCTGACACACGAACCTTATATTAGACGCAAACCATCTAAGCGACTGTGGCGGGAGTTTTACACAGACGTTAATAATTTGCGCGCGTTCATAGATTCTCTAAAAGATGGTTATGTGAGTTGTTCTCAGCCTGCGGAAGAATGGCTGCTCGATCACGCTGAATTTATTGAAGAGCAGGTGTCGGTTATCCGGCACCAGCTGTCCGGCGCTTTTTTACGGAATCTGCCGCATTTGCGCCAGACTCACAAGACGAGGGTGTTCTCAATCTGTGCTGATTATCTCGAACACGTTGACGGAAATCTGGACGAAAAATCACTTGTTTCATATATAAATTATTACCAGGAAGTATCAGTTTTGACCATCGCTGAGGCGTGGGCTTTCCCGCTTTTCCTGCGCATCGCTTTGCTCAGGTGTCTTGCCGGGGTCATGGAAATGGTCCGTGAACGGCGGGAGGTGTGCACATTAGTGGAAAAGCTGCTGGAGCAAATAGAATCATCAAGGTTAAATCCGGATGTTCTGCAGACTGTCCTTGAAAAGGCGGGTCAAGACATACCGTTATCCGGGCCGCTGATTGTCCACCTGGTCAGACACTTGCGCGAGAAGGCGGACGATCTGGCAACAGTGCGTGAATGGCTGATGTGCAAGCTGGAAAACGGCCCGGATAGCCTCGACCGTATTGTTTCCTACGAGTACCAATTACAGGCCGCCTATCAAGTGAAAGCAGGCAGCATCATCAGCAGTTTGCGAAAATTATCACGCTGGGACTGGCGCGATCAGTTCGAGCAGATTTCCATGGTGGAAAATAATTTTCGCGCAGAAAGCACGGGTGTTTACCCGCTGCTTGATTACTCCAGCCGTGACGAGCTGCGGGAAAGAGTTGAGAAATTAGCCCGCCGCCTGCGTTTGCCGGAGAATCTGGTTGCAAAGCAGGCCGTTGACCTGGCGGCAAAGGAATACGAGCAGGCGCAAAAAGAACGGGTGGATCAGAATACCGCTGTCAGTCCGGCAGATTTAGAAAAAATGCCGCGCGAAGCATTTATCGCGTACTACCTGCTCGAACCGGACGGTGTCAAGGAGCTGCGGCGCGCGTTGAAAATGTGCGGCACACCCCGTTACCTGCCTGAAACAGGTGTTTTGCGTCGTGCAAACGGTGTTTATTTCGGCGTTCTCGCGGGTCTGTTCGCAGTTGCCCTGTTTGGTTTCGCCATGTGGATAGGGGGAGGTGCGCATTTAACAATTGTCCAGCGGGCGGTGATTTTGCTTGCGTTGATATTACCCGCCAGCGATTGGGCGGTCATGGCGGCCCACTGGCTTATTGAGTGCGCCAGGCGGCCGCGGCCGCTTTTGCGGTATGATTATTCGCGCGGCGTACCGCCCGAAGCTTCCACCATGGTTGTCATCCCGGTAATCTGGTCCACCGTCAGAGAAGTGCAAGAGTTGTCGGAGCGCTTGGAACTGCATTACTTGGCTAACCGTGACCCGAATATTCACTTTGCCCTCCTGGGCGATCTTGTTGACGCGAAAGAGGCTGAACTGCCTGCGGATGCCGGTATCCTTGCAGCTGCCCGCAAATGCATCGAGGAGTTGAATCAAACTTATTCCCGCCCGGGCGGGAGTACATTTCACCTTTTTCAACGACGCCGGTTGTGGAACCCGTCCGAAGGGGTATGGATGGGTTGGGAGCGCAAACGGGGCAAATTAGTTGAGTTTGTGGAACTGCTTAAAGGACGGAGTGATACGACTTACGACTGCGTTGCCGGGGACACGTCTATCCTGCCCCGGATTCGTTACATCATCACCCTTGACGCGGATACGCAACTGCCGGTGGGAAGCGCGCAACGGATGATCGGCACCATGCATCTTCCTTACAACAGACCGCGTTTAAATCATGAACAGACTCGGGTAATCGAGGGATACGGCGTACTGCAGCCGCGTATCGGCATTAGCCACAGGGCGGCTTTACGTTCGCGATTCGCTTATTTATGGTCATCAAATCCAGGTATCGATCCTTACGCTTTTGCCGCATCCGATCCATATCAGGACGGGTTGGGACAAGGTATTTTTACGGGGAAGGGCATATTCGACGTTGACACATTCGCGAAAGTGTTGGGTGAACGCATTCCAGAAAACCGGGTGCTCAGTCATGACTTGTTGGAAGGCGGTTTTTTGCGCGCCGGTTTGTTATCGGACATCGAATTGATAGATGAGCACCCCTCCACATTCAGCGCTTACCAGAAGAGAATGCACCGCTGGGTGCGCGGCGACTGGCAGTTGCTGATCTGGCTGTTTCACCGGGTGCGCGACCGGCGGGGAATATCTTTGCCGGTTGACTTATCTCTCATCACTCGCTGGCAGATCATCGACAATATGCGCCGCAGTTTGCTGCCGCCGGCGATGTTTGCGGTTTTGCTGCTTGGTCCGACCGTCTTGCCAGGTTCTCCCGGGCGCTGGCTTGTTTTGGTATTGGCTACATTGTCCCTGCCGCTGCTTCGTCAATTCACGGCGATCCGGTGGACTTTCTGGCGTCCGCAAAGCTTCCTGGCAACAGCCGGTCAAGTAATGGTAAATTTTATCACACTGCCGTTTCAAAGTGTGCTGTTGCTTGACGCGATCGCCAGAACCCTGTACCGCTTATTCGTGTCAAAACGCCATTTGCTCGAATGGGTTAGCGCCGCTGAAGTTGAGCGCCGCGACAAGGGCGGACGCCGCCATGCGCTGCCTGGTATGTATGGAGGTTACGCGCTGTTGCTTCTATCCGCGCTGGCATCGTGGAGCAGCGTTATTCCGGCGCTGCGGTGGACGGGTTTGGCTTTTTGCGCCATGTGGGCGCTCGCCCCACTGGCGGTCAGATGGCTGGACCGCCCCGTGCAGCTGCCGGAGCGGCCGCTTGCAGCGTCTGAGAAGGCGGAATTGCGCAAGCTGGCGGAACAGATTTGGATGTTTTTTGAAGACTACGTCACAGCAGAAGACCACTGGCTGCCGCCTGACAACGTGCAAATCGACCCGCCCACCGGGGTAGTCCACCACACCTCGCCCACCAACACCGGCCTCTATCTTGCCAGTGTGCTGGCGGCGAGAGATTTCGAGTTTATTGATACGCCCGGGTTGGTTGAGCGATTGGAGCGTACGATTAATACCATTGAGCAAATGAAAAAATGGAAAGGCCATCTTTACAACTGGTACGACACAGTCACGCTCGCACCGCTGCCGCCGTTATACGTGTCGACAGTGGATTCCGGCAACTTCGTCGGCTGTTTGATGACGGTTAAAGAGGGGCTGGCGGAGTGGCTGCGGGCGGCTGGCGCAGGGGACGAAGAGCCTGGTTCTAAACAGGCGCGCGGCAAAGCGGCGGAGGCGATGAGCGTAGCCTTTGCCGTGGAGTTGACGCCTGCCAGGCAAGATGAGAATGTGGTTCATCGCCTGACATTGCCCGCAAACGACGGAGAAAACTGGCTGGCCCGCGGGTGGAATTTGGTCACGCGCCTGGAGGAACTAATCATTAAGACAGATTTCCGCGCACTCTACGACCATAAGGATAAATTATTCAACATCGGATACCGCGCCGGGCTGGATGAACCGGATCAGATCTTGTATGACCTGATGGCGTCGGAATCGAGACTGTCAAGCTTTATTGCCATTGCTCTCGGTCATGTGTCAGTGCTGCACTGGCACGCGCTCGGGCGGACAATGACCAGGATCGGGCGGCGGATCGCGCTGCTGTCGTGGGCGGGGACCATGTTTGAATATTTAATGCCCTGGATTTTTATGCGCACCTATTGGAACACCGTCTGGGACAGCACCTACCGCGCTGTCGTCGAACGGCAGATCGATTACGCGCACCGGCGGGGAGTGCCGTTCGGCATCTCCGAGTGCTGCTACTACGCTTTTGATTATCAAATGAACTATCAGTACAGGGCGTTTGGTGTTCCCGGCCTCGGCTTTAAGCGCGGCCTCGAACAAGATCTGGTTGTGGCGCCGTACGCCACCATTCTGGCCTTGCCTTTTGCCAGGCGTCAGGGGTTGGCTGACTTGCGAAAATTAAAGGAAATGGGCGCCTATGGCAAATATGGTTATTATGAGGCCATAGATTTTACGTCCGAGCGTCTGCCGAAGGACAAGAACAGCATGGTCATCCGGAGTTTTATGGCCCATCATCAGGGAATGAGCCTGCTTACCATCGCCAACTTGCTGGCGCCCCAAAAAATATACGAGCGATTTCACCGTGACAAACGCGTGCGTTCGACAGAACTGCTGTTGCAGGAACGTATTCCCGCGCGGCCCCAGATCATTGAACATCCCGCGTTCGCACACGCGCGCGTGCCAGGTGCGAAGCCGGCGTTTACGGGCGCCCTGCGCGAATACTTAAGCGCGGACACGCCCGCCCCGGAGGTGTGCCTGCTTGCCAACGGGAGTTTTATGACCATGGTAACCAACAGCGGCAGCGGGTTCTGCAGGTATGAAGGCCTGGCTGTAACCCGCTGGCGGGAAGATCCGGTGCTGGATGATTGGGGGAGCTACATATATATCCGTGACGTTAATAACGACGCATTATGGTCACCGGCGTTTCAGCCTTGTCGTGTCCAGTCTGCTGAACAACGGGTGCAATTCTCCCTTGACCGGGCTGCCTTTATGCGTGTTGACGGAGACATGCGCACAGGCCTGGAAATTTGCGTGTCTCCGGAATGGAACGCGGAAGTCCGCAGGTTGACGCTTACTAATACCGGAACTGAAGCGCGGATTCTGGAAGTAACGACGTATCTAGAACTGGCTTTGGCTCCTCCCATGGCTGACGATGCGCACCCGGTCTTCAGCAAATTGTTTATCAAAACGGAATATGTGGAAAATGCCCAGTGTCTGCTGGCCTGGCGCAGGCCTCGCCAGGCGGATGAAAAACCGTTGTGGGCGGCGCATGCTTTAATGACCGCGGGGCAGGCCATCGGACCGGTGGAATACGAAACCGATCGGGCTTGCTTTATCGGCCACGGACATACGCTCTCCCAACCGCGGGGAATCCGTTCCCGCCTGCGTGGTACAGTTGGTTCTGTGACAGACCCCGCATTGATCATGCGGCGGCGTTTAAGCATTAATCCCGGTGAAAAGGCGCAATTGTTCGCTGTCACTGCGGTGGCCGGCACGAAGGAAGAGGCGGTCGATATTATCGGCCGTTTCACAGGGGAGCTGGTGGTGGAGCGGACATTCCAAATGGCCTGGAATCGCAGTCAGATCGAACTCAGGCATCTGCATATGACTATACCTAAGGCGATGATTATGCAAACTTTAGCGGGCCGGGTGCTCTATAATCCCCCGCTGCGTCAGGAACGGCGGCAAAGCATCACTGCCAACGCGAAAGGACAGTCCGGCCTCTGGGCGTACGGATTATCCGGAGATGTGCCTGTGCTCCTCGTACAAATCGCGGACCGGGCTGATATTCCGTTTGTCGTCAAGCTCTTGAACGGACACGAGTATTTGCGCCGTCTGGGGCTGCTCTTTGACCTGGTTGTGCTAAACGAGTCGGCGGGAGGATACCAGCAGGATTTGCAGGATGCGCTGCGGCGGGCGGTGGAACAGGTCATGCACAGGCCGGGCGGCGGCGCCGGCAGTGTTTTCATTATTAATGCCAATCATCTGCCGGATGGGGACAGGACAATGTTGTACGCTGTCGCCCGGGTGGTGCTGCGGGCGAACGGTCCCGGCATCAGAGCGCAGACTAAACCGCCCCGCCGGGATACTGCCTTCCTGGCGCCTTTAACGCCGACAGCGCCGTTAAACAGATTTGCCGCTCCTCCGCCGGATGACGGGCGCCAATTAAGATTCTTCAACGGCTGGGGGGGGTTCGCGCCGGATGGCCGGGAGTACCGGATTATCCTGAAAAATGGCGAGCATCTGCCGGCGCCGTGGATCAATGTGATCGCTAATCCACGCTTCGGCTGCCTTGTCTCCGAACTCGGCACAGGTTACACCTGGTCGCGCAACAGCCGTGAATGTAAATTGACCCCGTGGTCAAACGACCCCGTACTGGACCCGCCGGGTGAAGTATGTTACCTGCGGGACGAAGAGAGCGGCGAACTTTGGTTTCCCGCGTGCTCCGCCGCGCAGGCGGAGCAGCACTGCACCATTGCCCACGGCCATGGCTTCACGCGTTTTCACCAGGAGAAAAACGGTATCATGCAGGAAATGACTGTTTTTGTACCGCGCGATGATCCGGTCAAAGTGGTTAAATTGCATTTGCGGAACAACAGCGCCGCGCGGCGGCGTCTCTCCGTCACTTATTATGCGGAATGGGTGCTGGGTGTGCAGCGCCAGGCGAACGCTCCCTTCATCATCACGGAATGGGATGAATCAGCCCGGATCATGCTTGCCCGTAACGCATATCAGGAGGATTTTCGCGATGCCACGGCTTTTTTAGGCGTGTATCAGCAACCCGTTCCGTCAGGAGAGACAGCAGCGGTTGCACCGGGTGCGGCCGAACCGGCGGCGTGGCGGGAAGGCGGCGTAATGGATGATTTGTCCTGGACGGCGGACCGCGACGAATTTCTCGGCCGCAACGGCACCCTGGAAAGCCCCGCCGCTCTTTTTTCAGAGCGCCTGTCAGGCAAGACGGGCCCTCTTTATAACCCATGCGGCGCGGTGCAGTCCAAGCTCGTTTTAGAACCCGGAGCTGAACGGACAGTCTATATCCTATTCGGATGCGCATATTCCCGTGACGACGCCGTGCGACTGGCGCAGAAATACAGAAAAAATGATGTTTGTGAACAGGCCTTGGTACAGGTACGGGAATTTTGGGAAGGGGTTCTGACCCAGGTCTCGGTGTCCACACCCTGCCCGGAGATGGATGTGCTTCTGAACGGTTGGTTGGTATACCAAACCCTCAGCTGCAGAATGTGGGCCAGAGCTGCCTTTTACCAGGCGGGAGGCGCGTACGGTTTTCGCGATCAACTGCAGGATTCGCTCGCGCTTCTGCACACTCGGCCGGATCTTGCACGGGCTCAAATATTGACGCACACCGCGCGTCAATATGAGGAAGGCGATGTGCAGCACTGGTGGCATGAAGAGACGCAGCGCGGCATTCGTACACATTTCTCAGACGATTTGCTGTGGCTGCCCTATGCAGCCGGGCGTTACACGGAGCATACGGGGGACAGCAGTTTATTGGACGAGACAGTACCCTTTCTGCACAGCGAGCCTTTAGCGGAGGATGAACATGAGAGATACGAGCCGGCTCAAATCTCTCCCCGGAGCGGCACCGTTTTCGAACACTGCCTGCGTGCCATAGACAGGGCTTTGGGGCGCTTGGGGGAGCACGGACTGCCGCTGATCGGGACCGGCGACTGGAATGACAGTATGAACCGCGTAGGCGCCGGGGGTCGCGGAGAGAGTGTCTGGCTCGGCTGGTTTCTCTGTGCTGTGCTGGATATGTTTGCGGATTTATGCCGGCAGCGCGGTGATGCTCAGCGGGCGGAACACTATGGCAACGTGCGGGAAAAATTAGCTTTTTCTCTTAACGAGCAAGCCTGGGACGGGCAGTGGTACCGGCGGGCTTTCACTGACGCCGGACAATGGCTGGGTTCTATTTACAATGAAGAATGCCGGATCGATGCCATTGCCCAGTCGTGGGCGGTGATCTCCGGAGCGGCCCCGCCTGATCGGGCACTGCAGGCGATGGATTCATTTGACCGCGAACTTGTGGACCGGGAGCGTTCCGCCGCACGTCTTTTGACGCCGCCTTTTGAACATACGAAGCCCAGTCCCGGCTACATACAGGGTTATCCGCCCGGAATCCGGGAGAATGGAGCTCAATACACCCATGGCATCATCTGGAGCATTATCGCCTGGTGCAAACTTGGCAGAGGAGATAAGGCTTCTGAATTGTTCCAGATATTGAATCCGATCAATCATACGAAGACGCCTAATGAAGCGCGCCAGTATGCCGGTGAGCCATACGTCATGGCGGGAGACGTTTACCTGGTGGACCCGCGTCAGAGACGCGCCGGCTGGACTTGGTACACCGGCGCCGCGGGGTGGATGTATCAGGCCGGAATTGAGTGGATCCTTGGCCTGCGCCGCCGCGGCAAACGGCTGTACATTTGCCCGTGCATTCCGGGCGAATGGCCGGGTTTTTCCATCAACTACCGCTTCGGCTGTACAAATTACCTTATTACTGTCGAAAATCCCTCGCGCAAGTCCGGCGGAGCGACTGCTTTAAATATTGACGGGCGTGAAGTTCCCATCGCTGAGCAGGATGTCAAGGAGGGCGCTTCCTTTGAATTGAGCGACGACGGGCGGATTCATCATGTCGATCTGGTGTTGTAGCTAAAAAACTAAAGCAATGACGGTTACTGTTTAAAGGCAAGAAGATGGAACGTCCCCTTGCATCCCCGTTACCTTAGTTTAAAAATAAACGATATCGATACTGTTTAAAGACACTAAGATATATTAAAATAATATAGAATAAAGGTTATGTTATCTTGCTTACCGGGGGTGTGTAAATGCGGGATGTCTACCGGGTGATAGACGCTAATTTAAACCGGCTCAGGGAAGGCCTGCGAGTTTTGGAAGAGATAGCCCGCTTCATCCTCAAAGATTCCGAAATGACGGCCCAATTAAAAGATACGCGGCACCGGGTCGCTGCGGTAACTGGCGAGCTGCCCGGGGGAATACTTGAATTGATCCGGGCTAGAGACGCGGCGGGAGATGTCGGAGCAAGCTCCTGGACGCCGGGTGAAAAAGCCAGGAGTGATTTAATGTCGCTTACCGCGGCAAATTTTAAGCGTGTACAAGAAGCCGCGCGCGTGCTTGAGGAATTCTGTAAAATATTCGCGGCGCAAGAGGCAAGAGAATTCAAGAAAATACGCTTTGAAATTTACGACCTTGAACAGGACATGCTTAAAAAAATGCCTTGAGGGGATCTGTATGAATTTAGCTCAGTTGGGTGAATTCGGCTTAATTGATTTATTAACCCGCGATTTCAGTTATGGAACGGGAGTTGTCAAGGGAGTGGGCGACGACACCGCCGTGCTTGAGGCGGACGGGGATAAATGGCTCCTGTTTACCACGGATATGATGGTGGAAGAAATACATTTTTCTTTGAATTACTGTACGCTTAGTCAAGTCGGCTGGAAGCTGCTCGCCGTGAACGTGAGCGATATTGCCGCCATGGGGGGGCGCCCGACTCACGCAGTGATCTCAGCAGCCATACCTGCCCGTTTGAAGCCTGAGGAAATTATTGATCTTTACCAGGGTCTTAAGGGGGCGGCAGGGGAATACGGTGTCAATCTAGTGGGGGGCGATACGGTGAGCAGTCAGGAGCGCCTGGTGCTGAACGTAGCTTTGCTCGGTGAGGTCGAGGCGGGTAGGGCGGTGTATCGCGACGGCGCCCGTCCGGGTGACTCTGTCTATGTTACCGGCACACTGGGCGCTTCCGCGGCCGGCCTTTATCTCTTTCAGAACCCCGAACTGCCTTGTTCTCCGCAGTCGGCTGATTATTGCCGGCAGGCGCATGCCGTTCCCAGGCCCAGATTAGAGGCGGGCAGTTTTCTGGCCGGCTGCGGTGTTACTGCAATGAATGACATCAGTGACGGACTTGCCAGTGAAATGCATGAAATTTGCAAATCCAGCGGTGTCGGTTGTTTGATTAGGGAAACAAGCATACCGGTTGACTCGCGCGTCAGGGAAGCAGCGGCTTGCGCGGGACTTGACCCGGTTAACTGGGCTCTTTTCGGCGGGGAAGATTTTGAGCTGGTTTTTACAGTTAGCGCGGACGTTAAGGAAAAGATGAAACGTGCCGCCGGCGCGGCCGGAATTAAAGTATATCAGGTGGGTGTAATAACCGGTCCGCCTGATGTCATTCTGGAAAAAGCCGGTGGTGCGGTTGTTCCGCTCCAGCGCGGCGGCTATGACCATTTTTCTAAATAACCCTTGTCTCTCATTAGTTGACAAAAGCAATTGTTTAATCTATAATTTTCTAGATTTATAAATTGAATATGGTAGCTGGGGGTGCCGCAAGGCTGAGAGAGAGCAGTCTCAACCCTTTGAACCTGATGCGGATAATGCCGTCGTAGGGAAGCTGATATTGTGCTTGTGATTAGTTTAAGCACAGTAAAAGACTACTTGCCTGGCGTGGTGAGCAGTCTTATTGTTTTTTATGGGGGTGAAGAGTTATGCGGATAATATTAAACGGGAAGGATGAAATTTTACCTGAGGGCACTACAGTGGCAGCATTAATCTCTCTAAAAAAAATCAACCCGGAAACCATTATCGTGGAATATAACTGCGAACTGGTGAAAAGCGAAGCCTGGCCAAATGTCTTATTAAAAGAAAATGACAGGCTGGAAATCTTGAGAATGGTGGGGGGAGGTTGACACGTAATGGCAGACGTTTTCAAAATCGGCGGGCGGGAATTAACCAGCCGGTTGTTTCTCGGAACCGGCAAGTTTTCGCCCAATAAATTAATCCCTGAGGTCGTGCGTTCTTCAGGCGCGCAGGTGGTTACCGTGGCGCTCAGGCGGGTCGATCCGGGATATGAAGAAGAAAACATCGCCTCGTTTGTGCCCGGCGATTGTATCATGATGCCCAATACCTCCGGCGCGAGGAACGCCGGGGAGGCAGTGCGCATCGCCAGGCTGGCCCGGGCGGCGGGGTACGGCGACTGGGTAAAGATCGAAGTGGTCACTGACAACAGGTATTTGCTGCCGGACAACTTGGAAACTATTAAGGCAACAGAAATCCTGGCTGCCGAAGGGTTTGTGGTTCTTCCTTACATGAGCCCGGACTTGGCTGCGGCGAAGAGACTGGTGGAAGCGGGCGCGGCGGCGGTCATGCCTCTGGGCGCTCCGATCGGCAGCAACCGCGGGCTGAGAACAAGAGAACTGGTGCGGATCATGATCGAAGAGATACCATTACCTGTTATTGTTGACGCCGGAATCGGCCGCCCGTCGGAAGCGTCGGAAGCCATGGAAATGGGGGCGGCAGCGGTGCTGGTGAACACAGCCGTGGCTACCGCGGGCGACCCGGTGGCCATGGCCCGCGCTTTCGGCCTGGCTGTTAGAGCAGGGCGTATGGCCTACCTTGCCGGACCTGGAGCAACACGGCAATACGCCAGTGCTTCGTCACCCCTGACCGGTTTTTTGATTGATTGAGAAAAGAGATGAGCTTATGAGTTTTTATTTGGTGCGCAAAAAATATGATGCGTTTGATTTTGACGGTTATTTCGCGAGTGTTACTGACAGGGACGTGGAAAGAGTACTTGCCAAGAATCGTTTGACTGAAACAGACTACCTTGCGTTATTATCACCCAAGGCTGAAGGACATTTGGAAAAAATGGCGCAAAAGGCTCACAGCCTTACTGTCCAACACTTCGGGAAAGTGGTTTTGCTCTATACTCCGCTTTACCTGGCCAACTATTGTGTCAACCATTGTGTTTACTGTGGATTCCGGGTGCACAGCGGGCTGGATAGAAAAAAGCTTTCCCTTGGTGAGGTTGACGCGGAGGCTAAAATGATTGCCGCGACCGGGCTGAAGCACATTCTTGTCCTCACCGGTGAATCGAGGGAAAAGTCTCCGGTGAAGTATATCAGGGAATGTGTTGAAGTTCTGAAAAAATATTTTACCTCTATCAGCATAGAAATTTATCCGCTGGAGGAACAAGAATATCATGAGCTGATTTCCGCCGGTGTGGATGGGTTGACTATATACCAGGAAGTATATGATGAAAATGTTTACGCGGAAATCCATCCGGCCGGACCTAAGCGAAACTACCGCTACAGGCTGGAAGCCCCGGAGCGCGCTTGCCGGGCCGGGAGCAGGACGGTTAATGTCGGGGCGCTCTTAGGCTTGCATGAATGGCGCGCAGAGGCTTTTTTTACCGGCCTGCACGCCGACTATCTGCAAAGTGTGTATCCTGCCGTGGAAGTGAGTATTTCGCCGCCGCGCATCAGGCCATACCCCGGGGAGTACCAGCCCTTCGTCACGGTAACTGATAAAAACTTGGTCCAGTATGTGCTGGCTTTCAGGTTATTTATGCCTAGAAGCGGAATTACAATATCCACAAGGGAAAGCGCGGAATTGCGAGAACGTCTGGTTAAGCTGGGCGCCACGAAAATGTCCGCCGGTTCCTGTACGGCTGTGGGCGGCCGTTCCAACAGCCAATCCACCGGCCAGTTTGAAATATGGGACAGTCGCGGTGTTGCCGAAATGGCGGATATGTTGTATTCCCAAGGTTATCAGCCCGTGTACAAGGATTGGCAGGTGGTTTAACGTGCCGGTGAGCAATAGCTTTGAGAGGGGCGAAAGAGATGGCGTTAAGCGCGGCCTGGCCAACTTGCTGAAAGCGGATATTTACGGGATCACCGCTGAAGAGTATTCCCTGGGCAGGAGCAATATCCAGGTGGCCGCACTGATGATCGAGTCCGGGATTAAAGTAATCCAGTACCGGGAGAAAGAAAAGACAATGCGCCGGAAATACGCGGATTGTCTGGCAATCAGAAGGATGACCGCGGATGCCGGAGTTACCTTTATTGTCAACGATCATGTCGACCTGGCCATGATGGTGGGCGCGGACGGCGTGCATTTAGGGCAAGATGATTTACCCCCTGATAAAGTTCGTGAATTGACCGGCGGAAGAATAATCATCGGGCTTTCTACCCATTCGCCGGCCCAGGCTGAAGCCGCCGTCAATGCCGGGGTCGATTATATCGGTGTGGGCCCGCTCTACGCCACAAAAACCAAAAAGGATGTCTGCGCGCCGGTGGGTTTGTCATACCTGGATTACGTGGTAAAGAACATCAAGCTGCCTTTTGTAGCCATCGGCGGGATAAAGGAGCATAACGCGGCTGAAGTGAGCAATAGGGGCGCTAAATGCATCGCGCTGGTAACAGAAATAGTGGGAGCTGAAAATATTTACGAAAAAGTAAGCGCTCTCAGGGCAGTCTTCAAACAGAAGGAGGTTTAAATCAGTGAATTATACTACCCAAATGGACGCCGCCCGGCAAGGAATCATTACCAATGAAATGACGGCGGTGGCCCAAAAGGAGCATGTGGAGGTTGCCGCTTTACGCGAATTGGTCGCCGCGGGCAAGGTGGTCATACCGGCCAATAGGAACCATGCTGGCCTCGAACCGTGCGGTATCGGCCAGGGCCTTAAGACCAAGATTAACGTTAATCTCGGCGTGTCAAACGACTGTTGCGATATGGAAGCTGAAATGGAAAAAGTAAAGTGGGCTGTGGAACTGCGCGCCGATGCCATTATGGACCTCAGTTGTTATGGAAAGACGGCGGAATTCAGGCGCAGGCTGATTGGGATATCACCGGCTGCCGTCGGTACGGTGCCGGTATATGATGCGGTTAATTTTTATGACAAAGAACTGGAAGAAATCACTGCTGATGAATTCCTGGCGGTGGTTGAACAGCACGCCAAGGACGGCGTTGATTTTATGACCATTCATGCCGGGATTAATAGAGAAACAGCCGTCAGGTTCGAGAAAAACAAGAGACTCACCAATATTGTCTCCAGAGGAGGCGCGCTTCTCTATACCTGGATGAAATTGAACAGCCGTGAAAACCCCTTTTATGAGCGTTACGACGACTTGCTGGACATATGCCGGAAATATGATGTGACGGTCAGCCTTGGTGACGCCTGCCGGCCGGGCAGTCTGACGGACGCGACCGACGCCGCCCAGATTCAGGAGTTGATTGTCCTCGGTGAATTGACTAAAGCGGCCTGGGAAAAAGACGTTCAGGTAATGATCGAAGGACCCGGCCATATGGCGTTAAACGAAATTCTGCCGAACATGCTCCTTGAAAAGAAGTTGTGCCACGGCGCGCCTTTTTATGTGCTGGGGCCGCTGGTGACAGATATAGCCCCCGGCTACGACCACATCACCAGCGCCATTGGCGGAGCCATCGCCGCCGCCGGCGGCGCCGACTTCCTTTGCTATGTGACCCCGGCGGAGCACCTGCGGCTGCCTACACTTGGTGATATGAAAGAGGGTATTATCGCCTCCCGGATTGCCGCTCACGCCGCCGATATAGCCAAAGGAATCCAGGACGCGCGGCGGTGGGACGACGACATGAGCGAAGCCAGGCGCAACCTTGATTGGGAGCGGATGTTTAAACTCGCCATTGATCCGGAAAAAGCCAGGCTGTACCGCGCTGAATCGCAGCCGGAAGACAAGGACACTTGCACCATGTGCGGCAAGATGTGCGCGGTTAGGAATGTGAACAAAGTGATTAACGGGATAATTGGCTAAAGTCGGTTTGCAGTATGCGATAACCCGGCTTCCATCATTTGTACTATTTGTCCACTCCGTGTCATAAAGTAACTGTAGATATTATTTTCGCGCGGAGGTGGCGGCGTGGTAAATCTTGTCTGGCTTGGAATGATCGTCTTGGGAATTTTAGCGGCCGGAGCAAGGGGCAATATTGAAATAGTAACCAAGGCCGCCTTGGACAGCGCCAACGACGCTGTAAAAATATCGATTGGTCTAATTGCCATCATGACTTTTTGGCTGGGTATTATGAAGCTGGCCGAAGAGGCCGGGTTGATTCGCCTGTTGGCCCGGTTGGTACGGCCGGTGATGCGTTTTCTTTTTCCAAGCGTGCCGAAAGACCACCCGGCTATGGGCGCTATCGTCATGAATCTCAGCGCCAACATCCTGGGTTTGGGCAACGCGGCAACACCCATGGGTTTAATTGCCATGCGTGAGCTTCAGAAATTAAACCGCGGCCGGGAGGACACCGCTTCCGAAGCGATGTGCACTTTTCTGGCCCTGAATACTTCCTGCGTTACACTGATTCCCACTACAATCATCGGCATTCGTCTTTTATACGGTTCGGCCGACCCGACAGATATCGTCGGGCCGACAATTATGGCAACGGCCTTCAGCATGGTGGCGGCAGTATTCGTCGACCGCCTGCTGCGGTTTTATTACACGGGCAGAAGGGGATAGCGGAATGCTGGATATTATCTCCGAGTTGTCCCGCTGGGCCATACCGGTGATCCTGCTGGTAGTGCCCCTGATTGCCGCCCTCCGCCGGGTTAAAGTCTACGAAGCTTTCGTGGACGGAGCGGAAGCAGGTTTTACCACAGCGATCAAGACGATTCCCTATCTTGTGGCAATGCTTGTGGCAATAGGTATTTTCCGCGCCTCGGGAGCGATGGAGGTGCTGGTTGCCACGCTTTCCCCGGTGCTTAATATTGTCGGCCTGCCGACTGAGGTGCTGCCGCATGCCATCATGCGCCCTCTTTCAGGCGGAGCTGCGCTCGGCATCGCGTCAGATATTATTAAAACATACGGCCCGGACAGCTTTCTGGGACGTCTGGTATCTACCATGCAGGGCAGCTGCGATACAACTTTTTATGTACTGACTCTATATTTCGGGTCGGTAGGAGTAAGAAAGTATCGATATTCGGTAGTTTTAGGTTTAATTTCCGATTTGACTACCCTGGTTGCATCAGTATTTATAGTGCGCACCTTTTTTTAAGACACATTGTTAACTTCTTAAATTAGCTACTTTACAGCAATAATTAGGGTTATGCTGCTAATATTAAGAGATATTCAAAAAAAAAAATTATTTACATTATTTACCAGTAGCATTATAATACTATTCAGTTGTTATGTTTGCTTTAAAGCTATGTTATTGCCGTAATGGTGGGACTTATGTTGTTTAATAATGTGAAAAAGGGGAGTGTGTCGTTGAAAAGATGTGGTTTAATTTTATTAACTTGTCTTTGTTTAATTGTTATCGGCAAAGGTCCGGCATTTGCCGCACCATCAAACAAGGCCGTTTTTGTGGTTAACAGTCAAAGTTACATGTTAAACGGTGCGGTTTTTCAGATGGATGCGGCGCCTTATACCGTGCAGGGGAGAGTTTTGATACCTTTGCGCTACCTTGCATATGCTCTGGGGCTGGACGAAAAAAATGTTGTTTGGGACGCTGCCGGGGAAATTGTGGAATTGCGAACAGAGAATAAAAAAATAAAACTTGTTGTAAACAGCAGTACTATGTTTGTAAATGAAAAAAGCTTTAGGATGGATGTTGCCCCAATTCTTAAAGATAATCGTGTTTATCTTCCCGCCAAGTGGGTGGCTGAAGAATTGGGATACTCGGTGGGCTGGGACGATAGACTTAACGCGTTGCTGATTGGCGCGCCGGGGAATTTGCCTGACCCGGGATCAATTCCGTTAAAGATAATTCCTGTCAATGTCAGGCAGTGTGAATTTTCAGAGTCAGATTTATTTTTAAACCAAAAGATATCATCCAGCTCAATTCTGTTTTACGGTGAATACGCAAACGTTTATAATGCCGGCGTGGCGGCGGATTATGTGAACGGTTTTGTTCTAGAGCCTGATCAGGAGTTTTCGTTCAACAAAGTGGTTGGGGAAAGAACGAGGCAAAGAGGTTTTATCGTCGGCCACGACATTTTAGAAAATTTAACGGTTGGCGGTGGTGTTTGCCGCACGTCCACTGTTCTCTTCCAGGTGGCCAGGGATGCCGGCTTTACAATATTGGAAAGGCACCCGCACTATCTGCCCGTAGCATATACTCCCGCCGGCACTGACGCCAGTGTGAGCTGGGGTTGGATGGATTTAAGATTTATCAACAATCTCCCGCATTCAGTAATAATTTATTCCGGTTTGCATGAAGAAGAAGACAACGGCCGCCGTCTTTGGGCTGAACTGTGGGAAAGAAAACCTTTGAAAAAGATCGACGTGGCTGTTTTAGTTAAAGAGCCGGGCTCAAGTTGGCCGGAAAACATTGAACAAACACGCCTGGTCGCGTTGGAAAAAGATGATGTTTCCTTCATCTCGCTAGAACAAATGAGCGATTTGCTGCGCCTCTCCCCGGAGATAAACGTGGCGCAGGGAGGAAGAAGCGCTGCCGCCGTGCGGATAAATAATCAGTTGATTAGTTTTGCCGAAGGAAATAAAATGGCAACAATAGATAATGCCGAATACCAACTTAACGAGGCTCCCTTTTGCCTGACAAACAGCAACTGTAATTTTTGGCTGCCGCTTGAGGATTGGGGGAATCTAACCGGAGCGGAGGTCGTATGGATAAACGGCGGGCCGCCTTCGATTCTGTTCAATTTAAGCGGTACCGGCTTAGATGGGAGAAAGCTGTGAGAAACGGGTAATGTTATGGAATGTTCAATTATTTGACAAAATTTAGTTTGTTATATAAACTTTTAAAAGGACATCAAATCTAAGATGTTCTTATTTTTTGCCGGTGCTTATACTGGATGGTGAATTAAGCTGGAACGCCTTCAAAAAGTTATGTCACGGGCCGGGGTCGCATCCAGGCGGCGGTGCGAAGAGATGATCGTTGCCGGCATGGTTAAGGTGAACGGAGAAGTTGTCACTAAACTTGGCGCCAAGATAGAGCCGGGCAAAGATAAGGTCGTTGTAGCCGGCGAGACGTTGTCGCTCACAGATGATAAATATTATTTGGCACTGTATAAACCCCGTGGATATGTGAGCACGCTGCACGATGAGAAGGGCAGAAAAAAAGTAACAGATTTGCTTGATGGTTTTGACGGGCGTGTTTACCCGGTTGGCAGACTTGATTATAACAGTGAAGGTTTGCTTTTGCTTACTAATGACGGTGACTTGACATATGCCTTGACTCATCCCAAGCATCATATACCAAAAACTTACCTGGTCCGAGTGGCCGGAATACCCGCATATAATCACTTGGAACAAATGGCCAGCGGTCTTATCCTGGCAGACGGACCGACAGCGCCTGCAAAGATTAACCTGGCTGAGGTTTCGGAAGGAAATGCCCTCCTGGAAATCACCATTTTCGAGGGCCGCAACCGCCAAATCAGGCGCATGTGCGAGAACATCGGCCATCCGGTGTTAAGGCTTCTGCGCACACGCGTGGGCAACATCAGCCTGGCAGGCTTGCGCCCGGGACAATACCGCAGCCTGAGCGCCAAGGAATTGGCCTTACTAAAAAAATCGGCCGGTCTGGGCAAAGAACCCCGGATATTATAAAAAGGCATGGTTGTTGCAGCAAGGGTTATTGTTACAAAGATCACCTTGCGTTAAGCAGGATTTTAGTTGTTCGAGTAGAATTACCTAATCCATGCGCGCACCTAAAGACTTAGGAGGAGATTTTTTTGTCAAATATCCAGAGTGGGGACGGCGTTGATAGAAATGGGATTCTGGTCAAGGTTCGTCTTGATTTTAAAGGCACAGGCAGGACTGGACGCTTTTTATTTGGCGGAAAAACTACAGATAAAGCGGCGGAGGAGGCCAGGGAGCAACAGCTTACTCTTTTCCGCAACGTGCCGATGCAAGGAATTCATATTATTGATATTGACGTCAGTACAGAGGTTTACACAGTTTACGATGACATAGCCAACTCTGAAGTTGCTTATGCCCCTCTGGTGCTTACGATAAAAGCTGATAGTCTGGAGAATATTATTCGTTTTATCGCCAGGGAAGATTTCCGGAAAATAGAAGTTCTCGATCCGGCCTCAATATCACTGAGCCACAATGATATCGAAAGAATTCTCTTTAAAATTTATGAGGAAATGAAGGATTTTCGTTTGTGGTTGGAAAGGAAATATAATTTAAGATAATGTTATATTGAATTCACTTGTTATTTTCATGGGACAGGAGGTGTATGCCATGATCCTTCACGGAAGCCGGAAAATAGCGCGGATAGCTATTGAGATGGCAATGACCGAGAGCAGGGAACAGGAGAAGGAATATAAGGCGCGTTTTTCTAATGAAGGGATTAAAACAGCGGCTGTTGATTGCGGGGGAGATTTTGTCTCGTCTGTAAATAAGATGATTGAACGGGCGGTGGTGGCCTCCAAACGCGAGGGTTTGATCAAAGAGATGCATGCTGACGAAGGAGCGGTTGCGGGAGCGGCCAGGGAAGCGTTGTCCCAGCTGATACCCAAGGCAATGGGGCTTAATGTCGGCGGAAAAATCGGAATTGCGCGAAAAGACGACCATATCAGCGTAGCGGTGTTCTTCGGTGTAGGCTTGCTGCATCTGGACGAGGTGGCCATCGGACTTGGACACAGGGCCGTTCCAAACGCTAAATGAGCTATGAAAAATATTTTTCCCAAATTGCAAGCTATAATCGCTGCTGTCTTATTCGGAATAAGTGCTCCTTTGGCTAAATTTCTTTTAGGCAATATTGAACCAGTCTTGTTAGCGGCACTTTTATACCTTGGGTGCGGCTTTGGCTTATTATTTCTCAGATTGATACAAAAGTTTGCAATAAAGCAAATTGCCAAGGAAGCAAATCTCGCATTAAAGGATTTGCCATGGCTCACAGGCGCAATACTGGCCGGTGGGGTGGCGGCGCCAATTATATTGATGATAAGCCTTAATAACACTCCAGCAGCAACAGCATCATTATTATTGAATTTTGAGGGGGCTGCCACCACTGTTATTGCAGCAGTAGCTTTCAAGGAAGCACTCGGAAAAAGGGTATGGGCTGCGGTTGCGCTAATAACTTGCGCCAGTATTATCTTAACGTGGGACATAAATGGAGCCTGGGGTTTTTCTATTGGTGCAGTGGGAGTTATTGCAGCATGCGCTTTCTGGGGAATGGATAATAACTTTACGAGGAATATTTCAGCTAAAGACCCTGTGGCAATTGTTATAGTAAAAGGCATAGCTGCAGGTACTGTCTCACTTATTATTGCTTTATTTTTAGGTAACAGCATTCCCGGCCTGAAAATTGTTTTAGCATCACTTATTCTTGGCTTTTTCAGTTACGGCATAAGCATTATCATGTTTATATTTGCCATGCGCAGTCTGGGAGCTGCCAGAACAAGTGCTTTTTTCGGCTCTGCCCCTTTTATTGGTACAATAATTTCCTTGCTTTTATTCAGAGAGCGGCCGGAAGTGAATTTAATTCTTTCATTACCGGTCATGATAGTCGGTACCGTTTTTATTCTCTGGGAGGATCATGTACATGTCCATAAGCATGAAAGGCTTGAGCATGCTCATAGACATACACATGATGATAACCATCATATTCATGAGCATGCTCATGAGTATGACGGGGAAAAAAATAAGGAACATACTCATTGGCATATACATGAGGAACTGGAGCACGAGCATCCACATACACCGGATATTCATCATAGACATTTACATTGAAAATGCGGATATTCTTTGTAGATTATGCTTGGCCCTGTTGTAAAAAATGCTTGACACTTAGTTTTCACTGTGCTAATTTGGTTATAGTCAAGGATAGGTGAGTTGAGAAAAGGATAAGTTGAGCTGAGATGAGTCGCGGGTACAATTATTTCTAAAATTAACCGGTACTCATTGGAGTGCCGGTTTTTGCTTTTTTAAAGGGGGGAGATTTTTTGAACGTCCCGGGCAGACAGGATTACTTGCTATTGAGCAAAAAATATGACCTGATTCCGGTTTGTTTGGAAATTAACGCCGATATGGACACACCAATCAGCATTTTTAAAAAAATATCAGCAAAAGGTCCGTCTTATCTGCTGGAAAGTGTTGAGGGCGGCGAGAATCTGGCCCGGTACTCATTTATCGGTATTGATCCTTTCCTCATCTTTACATCCGACGGAGACGAGTCGCGGATAACCAGCGGCTGCGATGTTAAAGAAGTAACCGGCTCGCCTCTGGCAAGCCTGGAACAGCTTGTTTCAAGTTATCGTGTCTACGGGGGAGAAGCTTTGCCCCGCTTTTTCGGCGGCGCGGTGGGCTACCTGGGTTATGGAATAGTCCGGTATTTTGAAAGGATAAATATAACCCGAAAGAATATGCCTGACCTTCCGGAGAGCGGCTTTATCTTTGCCGGTACGGTGTTAATTTTCGACCATGTCAAGCACACATTAAAAATAATCGTCAACAGTATGCCGGGTGCAGAAGCGGAAAAAACATATGACCAGGTTGAATTCAAGCTCCAGAGTGTGATCAACGCGGTAAAAAGTAATATTTCGTTTGAGGACAGCAGGTTTAAAAACATTACTGCCGCCCCGTTTGAAGCTAACATGACCAGGGAAGATTTTATCAAGCAGGTGGCGCGGGCGAAGGAATACATCAAGGCGGGGGATATCCTGCAGGTGGTTTTGTCCCAGCGCTTCCGGATTCCTTTCCGGGGGGAGCCGTTTGATGTTTACCGGAAACTGAGGGCTGTCAACCCCTCGCCGTACCTTTACTATCTTGACTTCGGCGCGTTCCAGGTAATCGGCTCTTCGCCTGAGATGCTGGTAAGAGTGGAAGACGGTATTGTGGAAACATGCCCCATAGCCGGCACCCGGCCTCGCGGCAGGGACAAGG
Organism: Pelotomaculum sp. PtaB.Bin117; assembly: GCF_002067195.1. Lineage (NCBI taxonomy): Bacteria > Bacillati > Bacillota > Clostridia > Eubacteriales > Desulfotomaculaceae > Pelotomaculum > Pelotomaculum sp. PtaB.Bin117. Next base: position 81,794 of record NZ_MVQM01000178.1, read on the forward strand.
ATGCGGACGGGGCGCTGGCGGCGGAATTGCTGGGCGACGAGAAGGAGAGAGCCGAGCACTTGATGCTGGTGGACCTTGGACGCAACGACATCGGCAAGGTATGCAGGCCGGGAAGCATCGAATTGCCGCGTTTTATGGAAATCGAAAAATTTTCTCATGTTATGCACATAGTGTCAAATGTGAGAGGAAAGATGTCATCCGGCAATAACTGCTATGACGCCTTGCGTGCTTGTTTCCCGGCGGGTACGGTCACGGGGGCGCCCAAGGTGCGGGCCATGGAGATAATTGATGAATTAGAGCCCGACGGGAGAGGGATCTACGCCGGCGCGGTCGGATATCTGGGTTTCACCGGGAACCTGGACGCGGCAATCGCCATCAGGACTATGGTTATCCATGACGGCTGCGCTTATGTTCAAGCCGGCGCGGGAATAGTGGCGGACTCAGACCCGGAAAAAGAATATGAAGAAACAATGAATAAAGCCCGCCCGCTGTTGAATACCATCGGGGAGGTTGGATAAATGGTTTTAATGATTGATAATTATGATTCATTCACTTATAATTTAGTGCAGTATCTGGGTGAACTTGGTGAAGATGTCCGGGTTTACCGCAACGATCAGATAACCTGTGGTCAGATTGAAAGAATTGGCCCGGATCATATAATTATCTCTCCCGGGCCCTGTTCTCCCGGCGAAGCCGGCATATCACTGGCGGTAATCGAGCATTTCGCGGGTGTTGTGCCAATCTTGGGGGTTTGCCTCGGCCACCAGGCTATCGGGCAGGCCTTCGGCGGCAAAGTGGTGCGGGCGAACCGGCTGATGCACGGAAAAACCTCGCCTATTCATCATCATGACGGCGGATCGCTTTTTCACGAAATACCTTCTCCTTTTACCGCGACCAGATACCATTCTCTAATCGTTGAAAGGGAAAGCCTGCCGGATTGTTTTGAACTGACCGCGTGGACCGAGGAAGGCGAAGTGATGGGTATTCGCCACCGGCGGTACGCTGTGGAAGGTGTTCAGTTTCACCCGGAATCAATTCTGACGGAGCATGGGCATAAAATCTTACAAAACTTTTTAACTCGCAACTAAAGAGATATTGCCAGGAGTCAGAATAAATAAAAGAATGGTATATCGTTCGGGAATATTCGAATTCTGAATGCCTGAATTATAAAGGTGGCCTTTCATTGATCTTATCAAAAATTATTGCAAACAAGAAACTGGAACTGACTGCGATTAAGGAAGAAACATCAATAGAGACTTTACAAGCGATAATACCGACGCTGCCTCCACCACGCCCGTTTGGCCCGGCGCTGCGTTTGCCCGGGCAAGTGGCGATAATTGCCGAAGCTAAAAAAGCTTCGCCTTCAAAGGGCATTATCCGCCGCCAGTACGCACCCGAGCAACTGGCGCGGGCCTATGAACGCGAAGGAGCGTCCGCGATATCGGTATTAACCGAAGAAAAGTTTTTCCTCGGTCACCCGACCCATTTAACGCTGGTGAAAAAGGCTACGAGCATACCAGTTTTACGAAAAGACTTTATTATTGACTCTTACCAAATTTATGAGTCACGTGTTCTTGGGGCTGATGCCATCCTGTTGATTGCTGCGGCGCTCAACCGGGAACAACTGGTTGAGTTTCAGGAAACAGCTGCCGGGTTAGGCCTGTCTTGCCTGGTGGAGGTACATACGGAATCCGAATTGACTGATGTCTTGTCGACCGGTGCAACCGTTATCGGCATCAACAACCGCAACCTGAATACTTTTGAAACTGATCTCAGGGTGACTTTCAACCTGAGAGATCTAATAAATAATGATCAAATTACAGTTGTTTCTGAAAGTGGCATCAAAAATCATCAGGACATCCTGGAACTGCAGAAAAATGGGGTGCACGCCGTGCTGGTGGGTGAAGCGCTGGTGCGTTGCCAGGATCCCGGCGCCGGCCTGAATCAGCTGAAGGGCGGACGAGGTCCGGATGATCTGTGATAAGGAGGCGTCATATAATGAAGAGTGCATCGGATATAAAGGATAATGGCTTTATTTTGCCGGATAATCGTGGATACTATGGCTTTTATGGCGGCCGTTTTATTCCTGAAGTGTTAATGCCGGCGCTGGAAGAGCTGGAAAAAGCCTATGCGGATGCCGGGGAGGACCCTGAATTCCATGAGGAACTGGAGGGCTACCTGAAACATTATGTCGGCAGGCCTTCACCCTTGTATTTTGCGGCAGGTCTGACCAGGCATTGCGGAGGAGCGAAAATATTTCTCAAAAGAGAAGACCTGAACCATACCGGAGCGCACAAAATCAATAACGCAATCGGCCAGATTCTCCTGGCCCGCCGGATGGACAAGGGCAGGATAATCGCGGAAACGGGCGCCGGCCAGCACGGGGTGGCGACGGCCACCGCCGCCGCGCTGTTTGGCTTGCAGTGCGCTATTTATATGGGAGAAGAAGATATCAGGCGGCAAAGCCCCAATGTTTTTCGCATGCGGCTGCTGGGCGCGGAGGTTGTCCCGGTGACAAGCGGCAGCAGGACTTTGAAGGACGCGATGAACGAAACCATCAGAGACTGGGTTACCAATGTGCGGGACACTTACTACCTGATTGGCTCAGTCGCCGGCCCGCACCCATACCCGCGGATGGTCAGGGACTTCCAGTCGGTAATTGGCGAGGAGGCTAGGCGGCAGGTGCTGGATACAGCCGGGCGGCTGCCGGATTATATCCTGGCCTGTGTCGGCGGCGGCAGCAACGCAATGGGCATGTTTTACTCATTCCTTGCCGATCAAGAGGTGCAATTAATCGGCATTGAGGCCGCGGGGCGCGGGCTGGACACTGCAGAGCACTCCGCCACGCTCAGCCGGGGTTGCCCCGGAGTGCTGCACGGTTCGTACAGCTACATTTTACAAAATGATGACGGCCAGATTACAATACCCCATTCCATCGCCGCGGGACTTGATTACCCGGGTGTCGGGCCGGAGCATGCTTATCTTAAAGACTCCGGACGGGTGCAGTATACGACGGCCACCGACTCGGAAGCACTGGCGGCTTTCCAATTGCTTTGCCGCACTGACGGAATCATTCCGGCGCTTGAAAGCTCACACGCGATAGCCGAAGCGGTCAAGCTGGCGCCGTCTCTTTCATCTGAAAAGATCATCGTGGTAAACCTCTCCGGGCGTGGAGACAAAGATATACCCGCGGTGGCGGGTGAACCGGGGGTGAATATATGAACAGCAACAGCGTCATTGAAGGGCGTCTCAATAAGCTGCGGTCGGCAGGGAAAAAAGGCTTGATTACTTTTATCACTGCCGGCGACCCCGACCTGTTCAGCACCGTGGATTTGGCGCTGCGCATGGATGCGGCGGGAGCGGATATAATTGAACTGGGAGTGCCGTTTTCCGACCCCCTGGCGGATGGTCCGGTGATTCAGCAGGCTTCCAACCGGGCTCTGGCCGCAGGGACCACATTGGCAAAAATCCTGGAGACAGTTAAAACGATAAAACGCAATTGCGGGGCGCCTGTAGTTTTAATGGGTTATTGCAACCCCTTCTATAGATTCGGACTCGACAGGTTTATAGCTGAAGCGGCTTCGGCAGGTGTAAGCGGATTAATTGTGCCTGATTTGCCGCTGGAGGAATCAGGTCCGCTGTTGCGTCTGGCTGAAAAGGAAGGGCTGGACCTTATTCCTCTTGTTTCGCCGGTCACTACCGAGCAGAGATTAAGCAGAATAGCTCCAAAGGCGATGGGATTTGTATATTGCGTCTCCGTTACAGGAGTAACCGGCGCCAGGAAGGAGATCGGGACTGACATATCCGGCTTTACCGGTAGGGTGCGCAGCCATACTTCCTTGCCCCTGGCCATAGGATTTGGCATCGCGGACCCGGAACAAGGAGCGCGGATGTCCAGGTATTGCGACGCAATCGTGGTGGGAAGCGCCATTGTTAAATTAATCGCCGACAGTGCAAGTTCTCAAGCTGCCGGAATAGCGGTGGAGAACCTGACCAGGGAATTTAAAACCGCGTTGCTGAACAGTGTTAAATAAACAGCGGCAAAAATCCAGTTGCGATAACTGGATTTTTTGTGTTAGTATAAAATAAATGTAGTAGTATGGGTTATTACGGCAGGTTATTAGGGTTATACAGTAAGTTTCTTGCCCGGCGGAATTCCCGCAGGCGCTCTAAAAACAAAGAAGCATGGTAGGACGGTAGGGAGGCGATAAGAGATGTTCTTATGGTCTGGTTAAGCATTCCTCCGTGGGATGCTTTTTTTAACATCAGTAGTCGGAATAAGAATGGTCTATAACTCGTAATATACCGCTCTACAAAAGCTATATATCATTTTCATATATTCTTAATGGTGAAGCAAAGCTTCATCGGCGTCCGAGTATATAAATACCGGAATAGTAGATATTTATTTTAAAGCTCGAGGAGGAATAAATTTTGATTATCATTATGGATCATCATGCCGATGATGATAAAATAGAAGCGGTAATAATCAGGCTTAAAAAAGCGGGGTTTCAGATTCATTTGTCTCGTGGTGTCGAACGCGCCATTATCGGCGCAATCGGGGATAAGACCCGTCTTGGAGACATCGGTTTGGAGGCTTTGCCCGGTGTGGAAAGGGTTGTGCCCATTCTTCAACCATATAAACTGGCCAGCAGGACATTTCACGAAGAAGGTACTGTCATTAAGATAGGCGGTCTGCAAATAGGCGGCGATGCCGTTCATGTGGCGGCCGGCCCTTGTGCTGTGGAAAGCCGCAAACAGGTCCTGGAAACGGCGGAAATTGTCAAAAAAGCCGGCGCCACCATACTCAGAGGAGGTGCTTTTAAGCCCCGGTCGTCACCTTATTCCTTTCAAGGGCTGGAGGAGGAAGGACTGAAATTTCTGGCCGAAGCAAGGGACCTTACCGGTCTTTTGATTGTAACGGAAGTGATGGACGTGCGCGCCGTGCCGATGATCGCTGATTATGCAGATATTTTGCAAATAGGCGCCCGCAATATGCAGAATTTTTCATTGCTGCGGGAAGTGGCCAAAGTAGACAAGCCAGTGTTATTGAAAAGAGGACCTTCAGCTACCGTCGAGGAGTGGCTGATGGCCGCCGAATATATTATGTCCGGCGGTAATTATAATGTAATCCTGTGCGAGCGGGGCATCAAAAGCTTTGAAAATTATACCAGAAATACTCTGGATCTGACCGCTGTCCCTATTGTAAAATATCTTTCCCACCTGCCGGTGATAGTAGATCCCAGCCATGCCATCGGCAAATGGCGCTTTGTGCCTTCAATGGCCAAAGCGGCTGTCGCCGCCGGCGCCGACGGGTTGCTGGTTGAAGTACACCCGAACCCGCCCGAGGCTTTATGCGACGGACCTCAGTCACTCACTCCGGCGAACTTTATGAAAATGATGTCAGAGTTAAAACAAGTTGCAGCGGCAATGGGGAGGAGAATACTGTGAACCCCGATTTTAACCGGGTGGCGATTATCGGTGTCGGCTTGATCGGGGGCTCCCTGGGTATGGCGCTGTGCGCGCGGGGCCTGGCCGGGGAAGTGGTCGGGGCGGGATCGTCAAACGAAAGCCTGCGCTTGGCCGTTGAACTCGGCGCCATCCACCGTTTTACCGATTCAATTGCTGATAGCGTGAACGGGGCTGACTTAATCATCATCGGCACTCCTGTAAGTGTGACGATAAAGGTTTTGAAAGAAATTATTCCCTACCTTTCCCCGTCTTCGGTTGTAACGGATGTCGGGAGCGCCAAGGCTGCTATTGTCCGTGACGCCGCCCGGCTTTTACCGCCCGGCGCAAGCTTTATCGGCGGCCATCCGATGGCCGGCGCTGAACGGCCGGGAGTGCGGGAAGCCGACCCGTATCTTTTTGAAAACGCCTTTTATATTCTTACTCCAACTCCTGAAACACCTCCGGCTGCGGAAATCAAAGTTGGGAAACTGGTTGCCGGAGTGGGAGCCAAAGTAATTAAGATGGAACCGGAACAGCATGACCAGGCGGTCGCGGCGGTCAGCCACCTGCCCTATCTTATTGCTTCATCGCTGGTTAATACCGTGGCGCAAATGCCCGGCAGCGACAGTATTTTGCCCCTTGCCGCGGGCGGATTCCGGGATACCACCCGGGTTGCCTCCAGCAAGCCGGAGATGTGGCGGGATATTTTGCTGGCCAACCGGGAGCAGGTGCTTGACATGATTAGGCGTTTCCGTGAAGAACTCGTCACATATGAAAACGCCGTCGCCGCCGGTGCCGGAACGAATATCCAGAAAAAGCTTGAAAGCGCCAGAGATGTTCGTTCCGGCCTTCCCGCGAAGACAAGCAGATATCTTTCCAGCCTTTTTGAGATTATAATTACGGTGCCGGACCGGCCCGGCGCAATCGCCGCATTTGCCGCTCACCTGGCAAACGCGGGCATAAATATCAGCGATATTGAAATAATGCGGGTGCGTGAAGGTGAAGGCGGCACTATCAGAGTGGGTTTCGCCGCTCAAGAAGATCTGGCTAACGCCTTCAGTGTGCTCAAGGAAAAAGGATATACCGTCAGGAAAAAGTAGGTACTGTTCCTTGATTATGATCTTACTGAAAGCACCTTGATGGGGGGGAATTGCATGGACCTGCATATCAAACCGGCAGGCGCTTTAAGGGGAAAAGCGGCGGTGCCGGGTGATAAGTCAATCTCACACAGAGCGGTAATGCTGGGGTCAATTGCTGAAGGCGAGACGTTGATAGAGAATTTTCTCCCGGGAGAAGACTGTTTGTCAACAATTGACTGCATGAGGAAGCTAGGTGTTGAGATAGAAGGTCCGGATAACGCCGTGGTTAGAGTACGCGGCCGGGGCCTGGACGGTCTTGCCGAACCGGAAGATATCCTGGACGCCGGCAATTCGGGTACCACTATGCGACTGCTCCTGGGTATTTTGGCAGGGCAGCCGTTTTTTAGCGTAATTACCGGCGACGCTTCGTTAAGGCGTCGCCCTATGGCCCGGGTTACCGGACCGCTGAGACAAATGGGCGCTGGAATAGCAGGAAGGCAAGGTGCGAACCTGGCTCCCCTGGCTGTAAGGGGCGGTAACCTGAAACCTTTTTATTTGAAAAGCGCCGTGGCCAGCGCCCAGGTCAAGTCGTCAGTGCTTTTGGCCGGCTTATATGCAGAAGGGGCGACTACGGTGAGTGAGCCGTACCGCTCCAGGGATCATACGGAAAGAATGCTGGAATACTTTGGCGCCAAGGTGGAGATTAACGGCAATAAGATTTGTTTAACCGGCCGTCCTTGTCTCAAAGGACAAAAGGTGGTTGTTCCAGGAGATATTTCTTCAGCATCCTTTCTCATTGTCGCAGCTTCAATAATCCCCGGATCGGACATCACCCTGCCTGGAGTTGGGATAAATACCACCAGGAGCGGGATACTGGATGTGCTGCGGGAGATGGGCGCTTCTATTGAATTACTTGAACGGCGGGATGAAGGCGGAGAGCCGGTTGCGGACATCAGGGCGCGCTATGCCGGAGCACTATCCGGGGTAACTGTCGGAGGTGAAACCATTCCCCGCCTGATTGATGAAGTGCCGGTTTTGGCGGTAGCCGCGGCACTGGCCGAGGGAGTCACAGTAATTAAGGACGCTGCTGAGTTAAAGGTAAAAGAAAGTGACCGTATTGCCACCGTCGCGACAATGCTGGGCATGTTTGGGGCCGATGTGGAACAACTGCCGGACGGCCTCCTTGTGCGGGGCGGACGTCAGCTTAAAGGCGCCGTTTGTGAGAGCCACGGCGATCACCGCATAGCCATGGCAGCGGCCGTTACCGGACTGGCGGCAGAGGGAGAAACCTTGGTGCGCGGAGCGGAATGTATTGATGTGTCCTTTCCGGGCTTTGCCTCTATTATAAAAAGTGCGCATTAATATTTTATGGTGTGTCAATATTATGTTTACCGTAGGTGAAGCTTGGGATAAAATAATGATATTAGTATGGAAAAGCCTTATTAAAACTTGGGAGGAAATTTCATAATGGAAAAAATCAGCATTACTGTATTCGGATCTAATGCGCCTGTGCCTTTAGATAGTTGCTGAAACCCATCCCCTGAAGCCGCATGTTGCGGCCCAGCAAAAACGATGCAAGAAGAAGCTGAAGATTTAAAAGAATTTCTGGTGAAGAATTTTGGCGAAGCCATAGGTTATGCTTATGTGGATGTGCAAAGCGCTGAAATGGAGAATTACCCTAATATCAGTGCGATCCTGGATAGAGTAAGGCTCCCTTTGACTGTTATTAATGGTGAGCCCCGCTTCCATGGCGGTTTTTCAAAAGAAATGATTTCGGAAGCAGTTAGCGAAATGATGCAATGATTACATTTATTCCTTAATTATCACTTTGATTCAATGAAAAGGGTACTGTTAAAACAATAGTTTAAACAAACATGACATCTGCTTGGCTTTTTGGCGGATGTTTTCTTTAATGGATTGTGCTGTAATGGGTATTAAAAAATATTCAGGTAGAATAATATAATCTAGATATTTTTTGCCTATAATTTAAATGATTCTGATATATTAGGATAATAAATTAGGTTATTTTGTATCCATCCTGTTAAAAAAAAGGTAAAAAATCAATTATGTCGAAATAACTTAAGTTGAAAATACATTATGAATCCGGAGGGGTTATGGATTCGAAGCCTAACATTGCCATAGACGGGCCTGCCGGAGCCGGCAAGAGCACTGTGGCCAGGATGGTTGCCGAAGAACTTGGATATTTATATATAGACACGGGTGCAATGTACCGGGCAATAACATTGAAGGCCATTCGCGAAGGGCTTGATCTGCATGATCCTGTTGCCGTTGGTGAAATGGCGGAAGCCGCCAACGTAGAGCTTGTTGCCGGAGATGATCGCAATTTAAAAATATTGCTGGACAGTGAGGACGTCACTGAAGAGATACGCAGCCCGTACATTTCTCAAAACGTTTCTCTAACCGCCAGTATTCCAGCGGTAAGAAAGCATTTGGTAAAGTTGCAGCAAGCTATGGCCAAACGAGGCGGGGTGGTAATGGAGGGACGGGATGTCGGAACAGTCGTTCTTCCGGACGCGCGGATTAAAATTTATCTTACCGCTTCAACTGAAGAGAGGGCAAGGAGACGCAGGGAGGAACTAATTGGCAAAGGCTACCATGTCAATCAGGAGCAGATGGAGATGGAAATATGTGAGAGGGATAGAATCGATACTACCAGAAAGACCGACCCCTTGGTTCCAGCTCCGGACGCGGAAATAATCGACAGTTCTTTTTTTACTGTCGATATGGTTGTAAAAATGATTATAGACCGGGTTTTGGCGGTGAGATAAAAGTGTTTTATAGTTTTGCCCGGTCTATTTGCCGGGTTGTTCTATTATTGTTAAGGCGTTGGGAAATATGCGGATTGTCTAATTTGCCGGCGGAAGGCGGACTGGTGCTGGTTTCTAACCATACTAGTTACTGGGACCCGGTTGTTGTCGGTTGTGCCATTAACCGGAGAGTTAATTACATGGCCAAATCAGAGCTGTTTGATATCCCTTTGCTAAGCACGTTCATTCGTGCCGTGGGCACTTTTCCGGTTAGACGGAATCAATTAGACCGGGCAGCAATCCGTACGGCGATGAAACTATTAGATGAGGGCCAAATTGTAGGCGTTTTCCCCGAAGGAACCAGGAGTCATACCGGCCAATTGTTAAAGCCGCATTTGGGTGCGGCTATGCTGGCTTTAAAAGCGGGGGTGCCATTTTTGCCGGTAGCCATTAAAGGTTCAAGAGGGGTTTTGGGCAAAGTAAGGGTGAATATCGGCAAACCGGTATTTTATCAAGCAGGCTCAAAAGTTTCGCGGCTGGATATGGAAAAGGCCAGTAATAATATGATGGAACAAATAGCTGATTTACTTAAAAGTTGCTAAATAAATTAATTAAAAATTGTAAAAATAGTTAGAAGGAAATTTAAGGTTGCATAGCGAATGTTCTTGTGATAAAAGCGGTGTTTAGTTATGGAAGTGCGGGTTGCTGAAAAAGCCGGGTTTTGTTTCGGCGTGAACAGGGCTATTGAAATGGCGCAGGCCACAGTATTAAAAGGGGCTGGCCCCGTTTATTCCCTGGGTCCGTTAATTCACAATCCGCAAGTACAGGCTCGATTAGCTGAAATGGGTATTAGAGAAATCTCGGATCCGGTGGAGGCAGATTCCGGAACGCTTATAATCAGGTCTCATGGTGTCGAGCCTGCCGTTCTGGAAACAGCCAAAGCGCGGGGTTTAAATATTGTGGATGCCACTTGTCCCTTTGTGCGTAGGGCACATGTTCTTGCGCGAGACCTCACCGCGGAAGGTTTTCAAGTGGTGGTAGTTGGGGATAAGCATCACCCGGAAGTACGCGGAATAATCGGTTGGGCCGGCAAGCAGGCTTTGGTGGTAGAGAATGCGGATGAATCAAGCCTGTTGTCAATGACCGGCAAAGTAGGGGTTATTGCTCAGACCACGCAATCCCTGGATAACTTTGAATCAACTGTTGAGGCTATTAGTAAGACAGGTGCGGAAATTAAAGTATTTAATACGATTTGCCACGCTACAGCAGAGCGGCAACGAGCTGCCCTGGAACTAACCCGGCAGGTAGACGTGATGGTTGTAGCAGGAGGTATCAGCAGTGCGAATACCAGGAAGTTGGTTGATATCTGTCGGAAATCGGGAAAGACAACATATCACGTCGAAACAGCGGATGATCTGGATCCGGCCTGGTTTCGGGGAGTAAAAGTTACAGGGTTAACAGCGGGTGCATCCACACCTGACTGGATTATAGAGGAGGTTAAAAGACGAATGAGTGACAACGAAGAGATGGTCAGCGCTGAAGAAGGCATGAAGGACGCTGTAGAGGTAAAGGCGCTACGGCATGGTGAAATTGTTAAAGGAGTGGTAGTTCACGTTGGCCAGGATGAAGTTATGGTTGACGTGGGCGCGAAATCCGAAGGAGTTATTCCCATCAGGGAACTGTCATGCTGTGAAGTTACTTCCCCCCAAGAAGTTGTCAAGGTGGGGGATGAAATAGAGGTATGCGTTTTGAAGGCAGAGGACAACGAAGGGAAGCTAATTCTATCCAAAGAGAAGGCTGATGCTGAAAAAGCCTGGGGTAAATTGGAGGATATGCTAAATACACAAGAACCTGTCCAAGGAACAGTCCGTGAAGTTGTTAAGGGCGGCCTGCTGGTGGATGTCGGCGCGCGCGCGTTTTTACCGGCTTCGCTGGTTGAAAGGGGCTATGTTGAAGACCTTTCGAAATATCTCGGTCAGGAGATTACTGCCCGGGTGATAGAAATAAACCGCGGCAGAAAAAAAGTAATATTATCGCGCAAAGCAGTACTTGAAGAAGATTATGCCCGCATTCGCCAGGAAATGCTGGAAAACCTGCAAGAAAACCAAATTGTCAAAGGCACCGTGCGTCGTCTGACTCAATTTGGAGCTTTTGTCGACATCGGCGGCGTGGACGGACTCCTGCACATTTCTGAAATGTCCTGGTACCGGATTAACCACCCTTCCGAAGTGGTCAAGGTTGGCGATGAACTGGAAGTGATGGTGCTGAAGGTCGACCGTGAAAATGAAAAGATATCGTTAGGTCTAAAGCAAGTATTGCCGAATCCATGGGACAGTGTCGAAGAGAAATATCCCGTGGGCAGTATTATAGTGGCAAAAGTCGTGCGTCTTGCTCCTTTCGGCGCTTTTGTTCAGCTTGAACCCGGCGTGGAAGGACTCGTGCATATATCTCACCTGGCTGATCATCACGTGGCCAAACCGGACGAAGTGGTAACTGAGGGTGAGGAGGTAAATGTCAAAGTTTTAAGCGTGGATAAGACTGATAAGCGCATCCGCCTGTCAATAAGAGAGGTCAACAAGGAAAAACAGGACCGGGAAGCCCGTGATTATTCCAGCGCCATGGGCCAGGAAAGCGGGAATGAGGTTATCACCATAGGTGACATGGTTGGCGATGTGTTTGAGAAAAAAGAAGATTAAGCTTGTAATAAGTACATTCAAAGAGCAACTTTAACAAGTCGGAAAGCGGTGATAGAGGCAAATCTATTACCGCTTTTTCTTTTTGGAGAAAAAGCGATTTGCATATTTTTTAAATGAGTGGACAGTCTAACAATGTTATTTCCCAATTATGAGGAGGCTGAATTACTTTGGAGCGATTTCCAGTTGGCATCACCCTTCTGCTACTCGGATCAGTAGTCGTTTATCTTGGGCTGGCCCAACGCGCTCTAGACCGGATGAGACTGTCTGACCGAGGAGCGCTGCTTGTCATCGCCGCAATCATTATCGGCAGTTTTATTAATATTCCCGTACCTTTTACCCCATTCAACACTTCAATTAACGTTGGGGGCGCGTTGGTGCCGATAGGGTTGGCCATATATCTCTTGTCTAAGGCAGGTACGGCAAAAGAATGGAGCAGGGCCCTCATTGGCGCGGTGGTAACGGCGATATCAGTGTACATAATCGGATCACTGGTTAACTCCGGTTCCACCATTGAGCCGGCCGGTCGTTATGCGGTATTGGATGCAATTTATCTTTACCCGCTGGTAGGTGGGATTGTCGCTTACATTTTCGGCAGGTCCCGGCGGGCAGCCTTTGTTTCCGCGACATTAGGCGTGCTTTTTGTTGATATCATTCACTATGTCTGGCTGTTAGGAAATGGCGCGCCGGGTAATTATAATGTTGCCATAGGTGGCGGCGGCGCTTTCGACACAATTATTCTGGCCGGTATTGTGGCGATTCTTCTGGCTGAACTGATTGGCGAATCTTTTGAGAGGTTATCAGGTGGACCGGGTGTAGCAGGAAGGTCGCGCAAATTAGTGCAAGGACTGCAAAAACCGCAATTTGAGGTTTCAGGTGAAGATAACGGCGAAAAACACGGGGAAGCGAAGAGAGGCGCGCCGAGTGATAACCGGAGAAAGGTGGATGCAGATAAACATGAAGGACAAGAGTAAACTCATTATTGGGCTGAGCGTTTTGGTGCTGCTGGGATGCTCTTTATTTTATTGTCACTCAAATAATCTCTTGTTATGGCCGGCTTTTACCACTGCGGGGTTTTTTAATAAAGAAACACCTGATCATCTAATCGGCAGATATACAACTATCGTTGATGAAGAGGGAAGCACTATCAGTGAAATGGCCAGAATAGCTGCGTCGGGAGATGAATTATACACCTCGGAAGGCAGGCATTACCGGGTGGAACGTGTTCAGGGGGACAAAGCTGAAGCAAAATTCCTGGGCATGGATTCACAAATACTGGCCTATAATGAATATTACGCCAATCAAAGCGCGGTAGTAGTTAAAAACCTGGCAGAAAAGAGCAAGAGCACTTTTGCTGTATACCACTCGCACACGGATGAATCTTATGTCCCTTCGGACGGTACAGACGCAATCCCTTTTAAGGGTGGCATCTATCAGGTAGGCAAAACTATGGCCAACCGGCTTCAAGGGTCGGGTTACCAAGTCGATTACGACCAGACGCCTCATGACCCGCACGATAATAACGCCTATACACGTTCCCGCCGGACGGCGACCAGTTTAATGAAGAAAAATCCGTCGGCCATATTTGACGTGCACCGGGACGGGGTTCCGGACCCTAATTATTACCGGACAACTATAGACGGCAAGAGTGTGGCCAAGCTTCGTCTGGTGATCGGCCGGGAAAACCCGAGGATGTCCGCCAACATGGACTTTGCAAAACAGATGATGGCTTCCGCCAATAATCTGCACCCCAAAGTGGTAAAAGAGATTTTTGTCGGAAAAGGTGACTATAATCAAGATCTAACGCCGACAGCTTTGCTGATCGAAGCTGGCACCCATACAAATACCAAGGAAGAAGCAGAGATGGGCATGTCGATGTTTTCAGAAGCTATTCCCGTGGTACTCGGTCTTTCGCCAGCTGCGCCCGCCGCTCCAGGCGCGCCCGTCACTAATAGACCGTCCGGGACAACGACCGGAGCCTGGAAGGCGTTGGGGTGGATCCTGGGGTTGACGATAGTTGGAGGGTTGGCGTTCTTATTGATCAGTTCAGGCGGCCTGGAAAACGCCAAAAAAAGACTGACCGGTTTTGGCAGGGAATTTAACAGCTTCCTTGGTCCGCGCGTGGCTGCGCGTAAACTCTCTAAGCCAGACCAAAAAGCAACCGGGGAAAATGTTCCGGGTGACGATCCTCTGGTGAACGAAGCATTGAAAGAGCGGAAAGATGACTTGACTAAGGATTAGGTACAGTGTCGTCCCGGCAACAAGACGACACTCCCCGCCGCTATTAGAACCGCTCTAATCTGACCGGACTTGCGGCATCAAATTGGCGGCCCTGCCGCCAATTTTCGCGCTGCAGTCCGGTTATGTCACCCTTCGCACGGATAAGAGCCGCATCTTGGGTTTTGTGATATTTCAGGGGGTGAGGGGACTGTCTCATTATTATCCTGATTACCTGGCTGTGATATTGATTGGTGTTTTAGCCGGCACCGCGGCCCGAATTATTTTGCTGCGGATTGACTACCGTCAATATCCCGGGTACCCACACGGCTACTTGACCCATACGGCCCTTGGCTTAATAGCCTCCGCGCTTGGCGCTGTCGCTGTTCCCGCTTTATTAAAGCCCGATTTTGTCGCGGTTACTTTTTTAACATTAGCTGCGCAGCAATTCCGGGAAATACGCAATATGGAGCGGCAGACGCTGGAAAGCCTGGAGAAAACAGAACTGGTAAAAAGAGGTCTGGATTACATCGAAGGAATAGCGAGGACTTTTGAAGCCAGGAACTACCTGGTAATGGGGACATCTCTGATTACCGCTTTGGCAGCCCAGTTTGGCGGGGTCCCGGCAGCGGTATTCGCAGCCTTTCTCATGCTTTACGCCAGCTATTATTTTATGTCGGGTGAGATCATCGGTGATATCTGTGATGTGGTCCCCGCAAGGCTGAGCTTCGACGGAAGTATCTTAAAAATTGACGAGATTGGCTTAATCAATATCGGTCTCAAATCAATGCGGGATAAAATATTGCAAGACGGATTGGCCGTGATGATCAAGCCAAAGAACAGCAACGCCCGCGCCACTATTCATGATATTGGCCAGCGGACGGCGATTGCCTTTACCGCCGCTGTTTTCCTGGGAACAAAGAAAGATGTGGACTTGCCTGAGTTTACCCCTCTGGCCAGGAAAAACCCGGATACCGGTGAGGTTGGACTTTATATTGTACCTGTACATAAGGACATTGAAAAGTTGATTGCCGCGGTAAAGCTCACGCCAGTGCTGGAGAGCGCCAGGAGCAAGCCGTTGAATGCGGGACCAAGCATCAAGTCTGTTGAAGATAAGGTGATGTGAATTGTTTAATGCGACAACGGGCACAATATTAGCTGTTATCACCCTTAATATGGAAGAAGTGAGCGGGGGTGCCCCTATTTTTTTTGCCGGTGATGAAGAAAAACAGGAAAAAATGGCCCGTTACTTGTCAAAAATGCTGGACGCGACGGTGCATGATTTAGAGAACGGGACATTGGTAATTGTCCGGCATTAGAGGAGCATGCTTGATGAAAATAATCTATCACTGTTACGGCGGCGCCCATTCCTCGGTCACAGCCGCGTCCATCCATCTGGGAATGTTACCCGCGGACCGTGTGCCGGGCCTGAAGGCATTCTGGGAAATACCTTTTTATGACCGGCAAGAAAAAGATGAGCACGGGCATATTTTTTTTATGGGCCTGGACGAAGCCGGTAATGAGATATATTTTTCGGCGTGCCGGGGCAGACCGCTTGTTTTCCAAAACATTTTCAAAGGTTTGGCCGGTATTTTTGAGATACCGGCGGAAGAATATCTACTGGTTGATGTAATGAAAAATGTGAACTGGACAATGAAGTTAGGCGGTTATCTCTCCAGGCGGTGCGGTTTTATCAGAGTCGGACGTCCGATAGTCACGCTGGGCACTCAGGCGGCTTATTTACAGGTTATTAATTTAGTTCGGCAAGTAAAAAAAGCAATCAGGTGTTGCGGTGAAGAAAATTCTATACGTCAGCGGCAGTAAATTTCCCCTCGCCGGTTTGGCCGGCGCAATTCATTCAGGCTCTCTGCCGGCGGGTAAGGAGCCGGCCGTCAGCGCATTGTGGAGCCTTCCTTTTATGAAATTAAATAAAAACAATGAAGGAGAAATAATATCCCTGGGAGAGGATGAACAAGGCAATAAAATATTCGCCCTTTCAATTAAAGGTGACCGTGCCTTGATCAACCGTCTGATTGACAGCTTTATCAGCATTTATCAACGTGCGCCAGAAGAGCTATACATGGTGGATATTAAATTCAGAGAAAATTATTTATTGCGGGCGGGACAAATCTTATGCCGTTCTGTAATATTAACTCCTTTGGGGAGAACAATTGTCTTAGCCGGTGTCAAAAAGATCTTTGATTCTCTAAACCAATTAGTGCATGAGCAGAAACAAGGGAAAGGAAAACTCCCTTGACTATATAATGGAATTTATAGATAATGGTTTGAGAACAGCGGCAGGGAGGGGCGCCCGTGAGGCAACTAGGCCTGGAAGTATTCAGGGTGGAGCCGGGCAGTATCGCCGGCGAGCTTGGGCTGGAACCGGGTGACCGGATAGTGCGGATCAACGGCGAACCGGTGCGGGATTTAATAGACCTCCGTTTTTTAGAAACTGACGAGAGTTTGGATATGATCATAACAAAGCGGGATGGCGGCCGTTGGCTTCTGGATGTTGAAAAAGATTACGACGAGCCTCTGGGCATTGATTTTGGTCCGCGCAACTTCGGACACACCATCCACTGCGCTAATAAATGCCTTTTTTGTTTTGTTGATCAAATGCCGCCTGACATGCGGCAGACACTTTATCTAAAGGATGATGATTACCGGCTTTCCTTTTGGAACGGTAATTTTATCACCCTTACCAACCTGCAGGATGAGCAGTTGAGGAGGATTGCCAGGCAGCGGCTTAGTCCTCTGTATATATCGGTTCATACAACCAATCCGGAGCTGCGGGAGCGGATGCTGGGGAACAAACAAGCCGGCCTGATTTCCGAACAGCTTAAATACCTGGCCGGGGCGGGTATAGAAATGCATACCCAAGTGGTGCTTTGTCCCGGATTAAATGATGAAAAAGAGCTTGAACGGACTTTAGCCGACCTGGTTGGCCTGTGGCCGGCAGTTGGCTCTCTGGCCTTGGTGCCGGTAGGACTGACCAGGTTCAGACAAGATTGCTGTCAACTGCGGACTTTCCATCGTGACGAGGCGGCGCGATTGTTACAATGGGTCACTCAAAAGCAGGACGATTTTCTTGAACGTCTGAATAACCCGTTTGTTTACGCTGCGGATGAATTTTACCTGCTGTCCGGTGAACAGATCCCTAACGCGGAAAGATATGCCGGTTTTCCTCAGGTGGAAAACGGAGTTGGTTTAACCCGCCTTTTTCTGGACGAGTGGGAGATAGCTAAAGCCGGATTGCCCAGAAAGGCGCCAAAGCTCAAGGCTACCTTAGCCACAGGTATGCTGGGGGAAAAAGCGCTCAGGCCGGTGGCGGCCGGACTTAATAACGTTAAGGGACTGAATGTTTCCATATCTGTAATAAAAAATCATTTTTTCGGTGAGCAGATTACGGTAGCCGGTTTGGTTACCGGTCAAGATTTGATTGCTCAGCTTAATCCCGGCGAGATAGGGGATCTTCTTGTGCTCCCGGCAGTGATGTTAAAAAAAGACGAGGAGATTTTCCTGGATGGACTGACCTTGCCGGAAATATCCAGGCATTTGCATAAGCCGGTTGCCGTGGCCGGCGGTCCACGGCAGTTAGTGGAAATCCTGATTCCATCCACCGGCCGCTGACTGTTGAAAGTTATTTTGGAGGTGAAGACCGGTGCCCAAACCGGTAGTAGCAATAGTAGGTCGGCCTAATGTGGGCAAGTCAACTCTTTTTAACCGGATTGTCGGCGGTCGGGTGGCTATAGTTGAAGATGAGCCCGGAGTAACCAGGGACCGCCTTTACCTGGAAGCCGAGTGGGCCGGCCGCAGCTTTACCCTGGTGGACACAGGCGGGCTGGATTTCCAAGAAAACGGGGAAATTAACCGGGGGGTCCGGCGGCAGATTGAGCTCGCCATACAAGAGGCCAATGTGGTATTGTTTGTGGTTGACGCCAGGGCGGGGTTAAATCCCGACGACGAAGACGCAGCTGCAATCATTCGACGTTTAAATAAACCGGCTGTACTTGCCGCCAATAAAGTGGAAAATTACGGTTCCCAAACCCAGCTTTATGAATTTTATCGCCTGGGCTTGGGAGAGCCGGTTCCCGTATCAGCGGCGGAGGGTCTCAATACCGGCGACTTGCTGGACAGGCTGGTTGAATTGCTCCCCCATGAAGAAGAGGAAAAGTATCCGGCAGACACAATCAAGATTGCTGTGATCGGCCGCCCCAATGTCGGCAAGTCTTCTTTAGTCAATACCATTTTAGGCGAGGAGCGGGTAATTGTCAGTAAAATATCCGGTACTACCCGCGACGCTATCGACACTCCTTTTGAACGGGACGGCAGGCCATATGTAATCATTGACACGGCTGGCATGCGGCGTAAGAGCAAGGTCGGCGGACTTACGGAAAAATACAGCGCGATAAGGGCATTAAAGGCTGTAGACCGGAGTGATGTTGTATTGATTGTGCTGGACGCTGTGGCAGGGGTTACAGAGCAGGACAAGCGCATCGCCGGGTATGCCCATGAAGCGGGAAAGGCTACGGTAATAGTGGTGAATAAATGGGACCTGATTAATAAGGATGACCGCACAATGAACCGCTTTACCGAAAATATTCGCAAGGAATTAAGCTTTATGCAATATGCTCCGGTTATTTATATTTCGGCTCTCACCGGGCAGCGAGTGCCCAGGGTGTTGGAACTGGTTGATTTTGTCGCGGGACAGCATGCGATAAGGCTGAGCACCCCTAACATAAACAACTTGATCAAAGAAGCTGTAATGCATAATCCTCCGCCGGGAGACAAGTCCAGGCGGTTGAAAATTATGTATGCGACTCAGGGCGGGGTAAAACCTCCTAAGTTTATCTTGTTTGTGAATGAGCCGGAATTAATGCATTTTTCTTATCGGCGTTACCTGGAAAACCAGTTCAGAAACGCTTATGGATTTGAAGGGACACCGATTTGGTTTGGCTTGCGCAGGCGCTCTAAAGAAGAACAGTAGAATATGAATACCTGTTTGTTCAAATGAAAGGGAGATAATATTCTTGCATTATATCTGGATCGTATTGGCTAGCTACTTAATTGGCTCTATTCCCGCCAGTTATCTGACTGCCCGTTACTGGAAGGGAATTGATATACGCGGCTTGGGAAGCGGCAATGTCGGCACCACCAATGTGTGGCGCAACGCGGGGCCGGCGGCGGGGGTTGTCGCCCTGGCGGGGGATCTCGGGAAAGGAGTGCTGGCCGTCATTTTGGCCAAGCATTTCGGCGGACCATCACTAGTGGCTCTAGCAGCCGTGGCGGTGCTGACCGGGCACAGTTGGCCGGTTTTTCTCGGTTTTAAAGGCGGCAAGCTGGTTGCCACAGGGGTTGGGGTGCTGGCCGCCGTTTCCCTTCCTGTCGGTGCTTTAGCCGCGGCAATTTGGGTTGTTGCCGTGGTCATTACCAGATATGTATCCATTGGTTCCTTACTGGCGGTGTCTTCAATACCTTTCCTGATGCTGGCTTTTCACCTGGAGCGGCCTTATCTTGCGCTGGGCGTTTTTATCGCTGCCTTTGCGGTGGTTAAACATATTCCCAATATTAAGAGGTTGTTTACGGGGACGGAACCCAGAGTGAGAAAGTTATTCTAATATTTTCGACATAGTATACAATCAGAAAAAAATAGGAGGTAAAACAGGTGAGGGAACTGGTCGGAGTTATCGGCGCCGGGAGTTGGGCTACAGCCCTGGCGGTGCTTCTTGCCAAAAAGGGTTGCCGGGTTAAGATGTGGGCCCGCCGGCCTGAATTGGCTGAAGAAATAAATGCCGCCGGAGAAAACAGACATTACCTGCCCGGCGTGGCGGTTCACCAAAATATAGAAGTAACAGCTGATCTGGAGCAGACTTTCTGGAAAGCAGGGGTAATTTTTTTTAGCGTGCCTTCTCACGCTTTTCGCGAGGTTGTGCGCCAAAGCCGTCCCCTTCTGGCGAATGACGTGATCTATGTAAATACTGCAAAGGGTATTGAAGAAACAAGTCTCATCAGCATGTCGGATGTTTTTGCCCAGGAAGCCGGCACGGAATTGCTCCAAAAATACGCAGGTTTGTCCGGCCCCAGTCATGCTGAAGAAGTCGGCCGGGATCTTCCAACGGCGGTAGTAGCGGCGTCACACCAGATGGAGACCGCTGAATATGTCCAGGAATTGTTGATGAGTGAGAGCTTCAGAGTTTATACCAACCCGGATTTGCTTGGTGTGGAGTTGGGCGGCGCCTTGAAAAATATTATCGCCCTGGGTACCGGTATCGCTGAAGGCTTAAGCTTCGGCGACAACACTAAAGCAGCCCTGATGACACGCGGTTTAGCAGAGATTACCCGTCTGGGCGTAATCATGGGCGCCAATCCGCTGACTTTTGCCGGTTTGGCCGGCGTGGGCGACTTAATCGTAACCTGTACCAGTAGACACAGCCGCAACCGGCGGGCAGGTATCGCCATTGGCAAAGGAAGTTCAGTTAGTGAAGCTTTGGAACTGGTTGGCATGGTAGTTGAAGGTGTCCGCACCACTCGCGCCGCCCACCAGCTTTCCGCGCGTTATGCCGTGGAAATGCCTATAACTGCTCAGATCTACAAGGTACTCTTCGAGGAGCTTTCCCCGGGGACTGCTGTAAACAACCTAATGAGCAGGGGGCGCACCCGGGAAATGGAAGAAGTGGCCAGGATGACCGTAAAATTGCTGAATAATAACTGCTCATATTAGCCTTTATCAAATATAAGTATATAATCCTGAAATTTAGAGCATTTTTATACTTAAACCAGCCGTTAGATGGTAACGGCTTACTTATCTGTAACACGTTTTTGTTTTATTAGCATCTTGGTGAGTGGTTTTATAATTAAAGCAAGAATTACTGCTATACCCAAAGTTACCGCAATATTTGTCATGGTATTGAACAAATACCAGAAAAGAAGATAAACAGTGGATGCCGATATAGACAATAACATCAGTGGGAAAGCCACCTTCATATAATTTATAAAGCTGATATTTAACTCCTGCTTTTCGGCCATACCTATAACGACCACATTAGCCGATGAACCTATAACAGTCCCGTTGCCACCTAGACAAGCACCTAACGACAGCGACCACCAGAAAAAATTTAAGTCCGCAATACCTCCCAAACGGCCCATCTCTTGGATTAATGGAATCATTGCGGCGACAAAGGGAATATTGTCAACAAAGGCCGAAGCTATGGCAGATAACCAAAGAATCAGCATGGCTGTTGGAACCATGCTGCCGCCAGTCACCGCCAGAGACCACTTAGCCATTAATTCAATCACACCTACCTTTTCTAAAGCTCCCACTACCACGAATAGGCCGATAAAGAAGAATATAACGGGCCATTCAACTGCTTGCAAGGAATGTTCCGTGTCATCCCCGGTAGCCAGAAGCAACAAGCTGGCCCCCGACAGGGCTATAACTGATGATTCGAGGTGTATATATTGGTGTAAAACAAAACCCAGGACGGTAATAAAAAGAACTACCAGACATTTATTTAATAACTTGGCATCTTTTATCTGATCCTTTTCATCAATTTTCATAATAATATCTTGAAGTTTCGGTCTAGATACTAGTTGTTTTCGAAATATAATTTGCATATAAAATATGGTCAAAATATATATGATAATTATTACAGGCAACAGGTTAATGAGGAAATCCATAAAGCCTAGTTCAGTGGCACTACCAATCATAATATTGGGCGGGTCACCTATTAAAGTAGCTGCACCGCCAATATTGGAGGATATAATTTCTGCTATCAGGAACGGCACCGGGTTGAGTTCTAGTTGCTTGGCTATAGCAAAGGTTACCGGCACAATTAAAAGCACAGACGTAACGTTATCTAATAACGCAGACAAGACAGCTGTAATCAAAGACAAAGCAGCGATAATTTTAAGTGGCTCCCCTTTCGAACTTTTTACAGCCTTAATTGCCAGGTATTCAAAAATGCCTGTTCGCCTGGTGATGCCAACGATTATCATCATACCCACCAGTAAGCCAACGGTATTGAAATCTATAGCTGCGACAGCTTGGTCCAGACCTAATATTTTCGTTGAGACCATCAAACTAGCTCCTACCAATGCAACCACAGTGCGATGAACTATTTCTGATACTATCACTGCGTATGTAATTAAGAATACCGCAGTGGCAAAAATGACTTGAGCGCTTTCCGACAAGAAAATTTCTCCTCTCATAAAAGTTAGGTAGACATTGTTTTCATCTACCTAATATAAAAACTCATTTTTCCATTAAGAATATTTAGTTATCAAGGTGGTATTTTTGAAATCCATTTTTAGTCTGAAATTATCAAGCTTAAGCTAGCCGTTTCTTAATATTATAATATCCGTTGAAATAAACATTGATACCAGCTATGAGCGCCCTGATTTGTGCCAGGTTAATTATGGAAAATATTTTTTGGATTTTTCATTTCCCAGGTTATATTCACTTAAAACAGTCCATATATATATATTGTTATTGTATGCCACTGGAAAAAAATAACCGTGGACTAGGTTTCACGAATGAGTTTAATATTATGACTTTTTCTCTTGTGGAGGAGGGATGCGTGCGCTTCATACGGATTCACCTTTTGAGAAAATCCTTATTAAATCTTTTACGGGAGGGAGTGTGAAAAATGGAAAAAACCGATATTTTCCGCGATATTGCGGAACGCACCGGGGGGGATATGTATCTCGGTGTGGTTGGAGGCGTCCGCACCGGCAAATCCACATTTATTAAGCGATTTATGGAATTAATGGTTTTACCCAACATGAAAAATATTTATGACCGTGAGCGGGCCAAGGATGAATTACCGCAAAGCGGGGCCGGACGGACAGTGATGACCACCGAGCCGAAGTTTATTCCAAACGAGGCTGTGGAAATCCAGATTACCCCTAATTTGAATATTAAGATGAGAATGGTTGATTGCGTTGGCTACCGTGTCGAGGGCGCACTCGGGTATGAAGAAGAAAACGAGCCGCGGATGGTGTCGACACCTTGGTTTGAAGAGCCGATTCCCTTTCAGGAAGCCGCTGAAGTTGGGACCAGAAAAGTAATTTCCGAACATTCGACTATGGGGCTGGTCGTCACTACGGACGGGTCAATTACAGATATTCCAAGGGAAAGCTATGTCGAAGCTGAAGAAAAGGTCATTGAAGAAATGAAGGATATCAACCGTCCTTTCCTTGTTCTATTTAATTCAACCGCGCCGGATGAGGATGAAACCAGAAAAATGGCCGCGGAATTAAGCGAAAAGTACGACGTGCCGGTAATTCCCATTGACTGTTCGCAAATGTCCCAGGCTGATGTATTATATGTGCTGGAGAAGCTCCTGTATGAATTTCCGGTTAACGAAGTAAATATCAGCCTGCCCCCCTGGGTTGAAGTATTGGATTTCAAACACTGGCTTCGCCAGAAGTTTGAGGAATCGATCCGGGAGACTGTCAAAAATATCCGCAGGTTGAGGGATATCAACGGGGCGGTGGAGTTTTTGGCGGACTATGATTTCATCGATCAGGCCACCCTGCGGAATTTGGACATGGGTACCGGCTCTGCTTCAATAAACGTTACGTCCGCTGCGGAATTGTTCTACCAGGTGCTGAGCGAGCAGTCCGGATTTAATGTGGAAGGGGAGAAAGACCTGTTCCGCCTGGTTACAGACCTGAGTGTGGCGAAGCGGGAGTATGACAAGGTGGCAAGCGCTTTGAGCGAAGTCAGGGGCGCCGGATACGGTGTGGTAACACCAACCTTGGATGAGTTGATCCTGGACGAACCGGAACTCATCCGCCAGGGCAACCGCTTCGGGGTGAGATTAAAGGCAAGCGCCCCATCTTTGCATATGATCAAGGCTGACATTACCACTGAAATTACGCCAATCATCGGTACGGAGAGACAATGCGAAGAACTGGTCAGATATATGTTGAATGAGTTTGAGGAAAATCCGCAAAAAATTTGGAAGTCGGAAATCTTCGGCAAATCCGTGCATGATCTGGTAAGGGAAGGAATTCAGAACAAGATTCAGCGCATGCCGGAAAACGCCCAGCTAAAACTGCAAGAGACTCTGCAGCGCATTGTCAACGACGGCTCGGGCGGACTGATTTGTATAATAATCTAAGAAAGTTAACCGGTCACCAGGCCGGTTTAATTTTTCCTGAAGTACTTGACAATAAAGGGATATAAAAGATTGAGCACATCTACGTTGGTGTTGTAAATAATATGCTTGATCCCAGGCAGACCGATTGTGCCGATTAAATGGTCGAGGGAATCATTATTCATAGTGTTAAAGGCCTTTCTGAATGCGGACAGACGCTTGACTTGACTGATTAGAGGGCTGACCAGCCGCTCGTAGTTCAGCCCCTCGGCAATCGCTTTACCCGCCATGGCTCCGCTAATCATTCCTGGTAAAAGACCCAGCCCGAGGAAGCTATCTGTAAATCCGCCGCTATTGCCGGTCAGCAGGATATTATCCACCTGCTGCCGGCTGGTGACGCCGCCGGTATAGAATAATTCATAAGTTTCAATGATTTCCGGATGAAATTTTTCTATTTCCATAAAGTTGTTCCAGTAATAGTTCAACTCACTATGATCTATATAAGGTACTTGAAGTGACAGTAATGCCCGCTCACTATTGAACGGCTTAAAACTGCCAAAGCCGTGCCTGGCAAAATCAGTGTTAAAATAAACAAAGGCGGTCCCGGGATCGAACCTACCTAACACTATTGCCCCTTTGGCCCAGGCGGTGACGGTAGTTTCCCACGTTTTCAATTCATTAGCAGCGGCATGGTTTCCTTCAGCCACCACCACGTAGTCATACTCACTGGCCAGCGCCCGGTAACCGGCATGGGTGTGGAATTTGATCTTCGAGCGTAAACTTTTGGCAAGCTGCACTTCAACCGCGTTCCGGCTTTGACCGCGTTCTATCAGATAGCCAAGCTTCCCTTTGATTGGAACGGTATGACGCGAAGAGTACATGATATAACTCTGAACTCTGGAAAGGGGTTTAAGTTTAATCCCAAAGTTGTTAAAGAGGTAATGCAGCAGGTCCCGCTGCGGGCGTTGAAATAGTTGCAGCAAAATTTCCACCCTGGGAACAGCGTAGCCCACTTTACCGCTGCGCTCAAAAATATCCGGATTAATGCCCCGCCGCTCCAATTCCAGGGCGCAGGCCAGGCCGCTGGGGCCTGCGCCGATGATGGCCACCCGCAATAAAATCACCTTAAATATAATTTGTAATTTATATTTTTTACCCATGAGGGATACATTAATCATGCAAGGGATTTATTTTATAGTTTCTACGTGAAAGAAGGTCGTGAATTTGCCTGAATACGCCTGGCCGATCACCGCAGCCATAGCATGGATTATTTTTTTTCTGCTGGTGGACTGGTCCCGGTTAAAATACTCGGTATGGGGCGGAGTTATCGCTTCAATCCTGCAAATACTGGTTGACACCGCGGCAATGAAGCTGGATTTGTATCATGTAAAAAATTTGGTTCATATCCTGGGTTCGTCTGTTTTTTTTACCTTCGGGGTAGTTTTTACCGTTGGTGTTTTGTTTGCCCAGTCTTTGCCGGTGTCACGTTGGATGCAAACCGTGAACATCTTGATTGTAGTAGCCCTTTTTTCCATTGAAGAACTTCTTTATTTGAAAATTGGCGTGTTGGAGTATACCCACTGGAGCCATTCGGCCAGTATTTTTATTAATTTGCTTGTATTCACCAGCTTTACTTGGCTTGTGAATACGCTTCAATTAAACCGCTGCATGTAAAGAGAGGCGAGAATAAACTTTGAGCCTGCTAAATTTTACTTTGTACTCAATATTAATCGGGTTGTTGGTTTTTATCTGGTTTAAGTATTTAAACGGATTGCGCTAGTCACACAGAAAGGTAAGGTTATGTCCCATATACTTTTTGCATTGTTCGCCTGGGCGATATGTTTAATATTTGTGAAAAAACGTGTTCAAGAACTTTGGCTGGCCGGTATTATCGGCGTTGCCATAATGTCTTTAGTTGATTACGTTGGGATTAAATTAAACCTGTACAGCTACCCCAGGGGCGTTATTTATATCGGAGAGATACCTTTATTTCAATTTTTCGGCACATATGCGATGTCAATAATTTATCTATACTGGTTGCCCGGCCGTTGGCGCGATATATTTCCATATACAGCATATATTTCCGTATTTTATCTTACTATAGAGGCCGTGGTTTATAGCTTTGGCGGCATTGCTTACCCAAACTGGAGACTGGGGTACAGTTATTTTCTATTAATTGGCGGCTTAACTCTGCTCGCTTTTTTCTATAGTATGGTGCCCCGTCCTTCTAAGTAACGCGGTCAAATCGGTGATTACCGGTTACCCCCGGCTAGACCGGGAATGTGTCTTCACGGGTCACACTTTAAGCCTTGGAATAATTTTATGGACAGGTAATTGCTTGGCTTCGATTGTTGTTATTTCCCTCTGAAGCAACATAACATTAGCCATTTCCTCATCGCGCAGCCGTTTAAAAATTTCCCTGGCAACCGGGTTGACTACTTTAACGGACAGTTCGTTGTAAAATAGCTGACTGTTAATTTTTTCTTCAAGAGCATGATAAAGAAAATCTAGCGTATCCAAGTAATATTCTACTCCGATCAACTATTTTTAATGTTCAAATTATTCATTTCAAGTTTTAGTTGTTCCAGATGTTCGCAGTTGGTCCTGGCAAAGTCTTGAAAAATTATTTTAAGCCTGGTGTCCGCGATCGTTTTTGCTAAGTGAGTATAGTATACTCCCTGGAGTTCCTCCCGGTGTACGGCCTCTTTGAAAGCGTAATTCAGAAATTCACTCTGGGTCAGTTTTGGCATGGAATCACCTCAAACCCTTCCTGTTATTTTGCAGCGGGTGGGATTTACAAATATTTTGCCCTTAATAAAATAAAAAAACCGGAACTGCAAAATCATCACAAAAAGAAGAACAGAGCGGTCTTTATCGCTTGTAATATTTAACAGCATAGTACATTCCATTAAGGGCAATATATTCACTAAATGACCGAAAATGGCTGGTGTGGTATGAGTATTCTAGCAAATTTACTCAAGTTGATCACCTATGAGGAAAACCCCGACCGTGAAGGGTTTGTTCTGAAAGAAACTTCCGCTGATCAAAAAGCTACCGGTAAGAACGAAGCTCCCTCTATAGGCAAAAATAGTCCGGACGAACAAAAAAAAGCACAGGCCGGTCGCGGTTCTTTTAAAAAGCCTGTTCGTCCCGCCGGTAAAGTTACGGAAAAACCCCGAAAGATAAAAGACAGCGGTGAGGCGGGAGCTGTTCAAACAGGGCAAACTGCCGGGCGAGTGAATGAAAAACCAGTGGTAGATAAGTTGTCGGTTAGCGCCTCACTTGCTGAAAACCGGGATACTGTCGGAATATTATACGGGCTGCCGGAAAACAAGGATATCATTATGAGAGATATAGTCATCGGAACAGAACCGGTTATCAATGGTTTTGTCATTTTCATCGACGGTCTCGTGGATAAGTCTGTCCAGGATTTGCTGTTTCAAGCTTTAATGCTTTTTGCCGCCCGGACCGCCCCGCCGGAGAAAGGCAAACTGGCTTTATTCGTGAAAGAAAGATTGCTGCCGGGCAACCAGATTACTCTGCAGTCCCGGTTTCGTGATATTCTAGACGCGGTGAACTACGGCGATACGGCCTTATTCTTAGAAGGATGCGCTGATGCGCTGCTAGTCGAAACCAAGGGTTGGGAGCACCGGGGAATAGATAGGCCAACGATTGAGCAAGTTGTCCGCGGGCCGCAGGAAGCTTTCGGGGAAACTTTGCGTACAAACACAGCCTTAATCAGGAAGTTAATTAAAAATGAAAACCTGACCACGGAGTTTATAAAAGTCGGCACCCGTAACCAAGTTAACGTGGCGGTTATGTATTTGCGCGACTTGGCCAACCCCGCCCTGGTAGCGGAGGTGAAAAGGCGGATTGACAGCGTTAAGACGGATTTAATTATAGACAGCGGGACGCTCGAAGAATTAATCGAGGACAACCCTTATAATTTAAACCCGACGGTGATGGCCACGGAACGGCCGGACCGCGTGGCCGCAAGCATTATTGAAGGAAGGGTGGGCATTATCGTCGACGGCAGCCCCTTCGCCCTGATCGTGCCCACCACCATGTACGAGATGCTGCATACCGGTGAGGAGCTATACACCCGCTGGCAATTCGGCACCTTTATCCGCTACCTGCGCGCCCTGGCCTTTTACTTGTCTTTCTTGCTGCCGGGGTTATATCTGTCTGTTGTGCTGTTCCACCAGGAAATGATCCCCACGGAACTGCTCCTCGCCATCGCCGGGAACCGCGAAAGAGTACCGTTTCCATCGCTGGTCGAGGTGCTGTTAATGGAAATATCGTTTGAACTGATCCGGGAGGCGGGGTTGCGCATACCCGGCGTTATGGGCACGACCATCGGCATAGTCGGCGCGCTGATTTTAGGCCAGGCCGCCGTCCAAGCCAATATTGTCAGCCCGATCCTGGTGATCCTGGTAGCCGTGACCGGACTGTCCTCCTTTGCCATTCCTTATTACTCCCTGGCTTTTTCTCTGCGGATCTACCGCTTCTTTTACATTGCCGTGGGAGCGATGCTGGGTTTTTTCGGGATCTCTATCGGCCTGTTCGCTCAAATCATCTTAACCGCCAACCTGAAGTCTTTCGGTGTGCCGTACCTTGCTCCAATCGGGCCCAGGACGGTCACCGGCGCGGACGTGGTGACCCGGCTGCCGGTGTTCTTTCACGAAAAGCGGCCGGACTACCTGAACCCGCTGGAAATTGCCCGGCAGCCTGACGTTTCAAGAGGGTGGCTCGAGCAAAAGGACGGTGGTAAAGATAATTAAAGAAGGCAGATTTGGCCTGGGTGAGGCGGTTGTTCTTCTGGGAATATCCAGTATGGCAAGGATATTCTTGTCGTATCCCAGGTTGCTCGTCGATACCGGCGGTCCGGCCGTTTGGATGATGCCGCTCGGCGGTCTGGCCGTTGCCCTAGCCGGGATTTATTTCATGTCACTGGTCCTGAAAAAAAGCCCCGGCAGCACGATTATCGAAATTACCGAGCAGGCCTTCGGTCCGTTTATTGGAATGGCCGTGAACATTCTTGTCACGTTCCAGATATTAGTGGTAACAGGCGCTGTTTTTATCAGGGAGTTCAGTGAGGCGATGCTGACCACCACCTTGCGCTATGCGCCAATCAGTCTAATAGATGCTGCGTTTTTGGCAATGGGTTTATTAGGGGCGTATCTCGGCGTGGAAGCGCTGGCGCGGACAGCCCGGCTGACTTACCTGTATGTGCTGGGTGGATTGTCCATTCTAATTTTTTCTTTAATACCTTTTTGGAATTTCCACAATATGTTGCCGTTTTTCGGTAAGGGGCCCAAAGAAGTATTTCTAATGGGCACCTACAGTACTGCCGGAATAGCTGAGATAATCATAGCGGGAGTGATTGTCCAGGCTATGGGAGGAGCCAAAATTTTCGCCGGGATCGGATACCGGGCCATGCTGATGGGTTTTGGAATTCTCTTTTTATCTTTAACAACCCTTGTTTTAACCTATAGCTGGCCGGTCAGCGAAGAATTTACGCTTCCTTTTTTAAGACTGGCCAGGACTATTTATCTCGGCCGTTTTTTTCAGCGGCCGGAAGCCATCTTTATCCTGATCTGGGGCATTGTCGGGGCTATAAAGATCGCCCTGCTCCTTTACGCCGCGGCGGTTTCCCTGGCCAGGTCGCTGAAACTGCCCGAATACCGTCCCTTGATTTGGCCTCTTGGCCTGGCCATGTTTATCTTGAGTCTCCTGCCGCTGGACATGCCCAGCGTCATTGAGGTGGACGCGGTTTATATAAGGTCGGCCATGCTTTTACCCGACTACCTTTTGCCCTTGCTTATTCTCGCGGTGCTTTGGTTTAAAGGGAGGGGTGCGCGTGCGGGCAGCTAAGATATTTTTTTTCTTTCTGGCAGCGCTCACTTTGCTCTTCCTAACCGGCTGTTTTGGCAGCAGGGAGACCGACGAGACGTTTTACGTCCTGGCCATGGGCTTCGATAAAGGAGAGAAGGACAACATGGTAGTGACCGTCAGCATAGCCAACCCCAAAGCTATTGCCGGAATGGGCGGGGGAGGGAGCGCTAAAGGGGAAGGGAAAAACGTTGTCGTGCAAAGCGTGGAGACCTACGGCCCGCTTGCCGGGATCGAGCAGTTAGGCACGTCAACCAGCAGGCATTTATCGTTGCTTCATACCAAGGCGTACATTTTTTCAGAGGATATGGCTAGAGAAGGTCTGGGAAGCTGGTTCAGCACCTTAAGCCGGTACCATGAACTGCGGGCCACCTCTTATGTTTTCGTCTGCCGCGGCAAAGCGAAAGATTTCCTGGAAAAAAACCAGCCGCCCCTGGAGTTGAGCCCTACTAAACAATACGAACTGATCGGGAGTTTGTCGGCAGCCCACGGGCTATACCAAAACAGCATGTTTAAAGAGTTTTATCAGGATTACAAGAGTTGGTCGATAGAACCCAGCCTGCCGCTGGCGGCTATCCATGAGGGCGGACTGGAGACAGCCAAACCGGGTGTGGTCAAAGGGGGGGAACAGACTCTGGGCAGGTATGTTGCCGGGGAAGTGCCGATTACCGGGGAAAATAAGGCCCAGTTTGACGGTACCGCTGTTTTCCGGGGAGACAAGATGGTAGGAACTTTGAACGGTGAGGAAACCAGGTATTACCTGATGCTGCGTGGTCAATTCGAAAATGGTTTCTTAATTATCCTTGACCCGCTTGTTGCCGAGCCTTCGGGGATTGGCCTGAGTGTTCACCAGGCGCGCAGTCCCAAATACGCTACCCGCTTTAATGAAGACGGCAGCGTGACGGTTGACGTGGATATTTATTTGGAGGCTGACCTGGCGGCGATGTTAAGCGGCATCAATTACGAAAGCCCGGACAACAAGCCAATCCTGGAAGAAGCTTTTTCAGAAAATATCCGGGAAGGGTGTCAGAAACTAATCGAACGCACACAGGAAGAGTTCAAATCAGATATTTTCGGTTTCGGTGAACAAGTGAAGGGCCATTTTTGGACTGTGCAGTCATGGCGTAATTTTGATTGGCTGCAGAAGTACCCGGAGGCGCAGGTTAACGTCACGGTGCACACCAGGATCAGGCGGACCGGCCTCCAGTTGAAAACCACTCAAGTAAAATCTGGTGAGTGAACATGAAGTGGCTATTGCTGCTTTTCCCTCTGGCAATTACTTATTATACATATACCTACGGCCGATGGGCGCTAAAGAACGGATACAAGCGCGGCGGGATCGGGGTCTTGGTGCTGGCCGCCTTTGTCCTGGCCCTGGCCGTGTACGCCCTGTTTGTCAGGCAGGAATTTTAGCCGGCAGGGTGCGGTGCGGATTGGCGATAACTTCTTGCATCGCCAGTCCTGAAATTTGCTGAAGCATTGTTTGACACCTGGAAAAAAGAGACGGTATAATGTCACCAGGGGTGAATTCTCATAAACTGTTGTGAACGCGCATATTAAGGAATTTAACCCTTGATACGTTTATATAAAGATGAAATTTGGGAATATGTTTAACTAAGAGCAGGTAACCGGACTATTTCAGGCGAATTAGTTTGTGACAATACAGTTAATTAGTCTAAGGAAAGAGGGAGTGAGAGTGTCTGATAAAGTTATTCGTGTTGGCATGATGGGCCTTGGCACCGTAGGCCGGGGCGTGTACCGCATTCTGAAAGATAATAGTAAGGGAATAGAGCAAAAAGTAGGCGCAAAGGTTGAGATAAAAAAAATATTGGTGCGGGACCCGGCGAAAAACCGGGGCGTCGATCTGAGTGATGGTCTGCTTACTGCCAACGTCAGTGAGATTGTTGAAAACCCTGAGATTGACCTGGTGGTAGAGGTCATGGGCGGGATTAACCCGGCCCTGGAATATTCAATGACGGCGCTAAAAAAGGGCAAAAGCCTGGTTACCGCGAATAAAGACATGATCGCTTTACATGGCAAAGAGCTTTTCGAAGCCGCGGAGGCAAGTAATGCGGATGTCCTTTTTGAAGGAAGTGTCGCCGGGGGCATACCCATAATCAGGCCGTTGAAAGAATGTTTGGCGGCTAACCGGATCCAGCAGGTTATCGGTATTATCAATGGGACAACAAACTACATGTTGACCAGGATGACCAATGAAAGCATGGACTTTGAACAGGTGCTCAGGGAGGCGCAGGCACTCGGTTATGCCGAAGCCGACCCGTCCGCCGACGTGGAAGGCTACGACGCGGCGCGCAAGCTGTCAATCCTGAGCTCAATTGCTTTCAATACCAGAGTGCCTTTAAATCAAGTATTTGTTGAAGGTATTACCAGGATTACCGCTGAAGATATAACTTACGCCAACGAACTGAATTATGTAATCAAGCTGCTTGGGATCGCTAAAGAAACTGATGAAGGCATTGAAGTGCGCGTGCACCCGGCCTTGCTTCCGAAACACCACCCGCTGGCTTCGGTGAATGACGTTTACAATGCGATTTTTATCCGGGGCGACGCAGTCGGAGACGTAATGTTTTACGGGCGGGGCGCTGGTGAAATGCCTACCGCCAGCGCCGTGACGGCTGATGTGATGAGCGCGGCCCGTAATTTGCTGCGAAATGTGCCGGGCATAATCAGCTGTACTTGTTTTGAGGAAAAGCCGGTTAAACCTATGGGATTAACCGCGACCAAATATTACGTGCGTTTGCATGTTGCCGACAAGCCCGGAGTGTTGGCCGGGATTGCCTTAGTCTTTGGAAATAATGAAGTGAGTCTGGCTTCTGTCATCCAAAGGCACACTTCCGGTCATTCAGCGGAAATTGTCCTGGTAACGCATGAAGTACTGGAAGGAAATTTCCAGGAGGCATTGAAATCAATAAAAGAACTGCCCGCTGTCTATGATATAACAAGTGTGATTCGCACCGAGGGGGATTAATACCTCAAATGATTCGTGTGCAGGTGCCCGCTACCACCGCCAACCTCGGCCCCGGTTTTGACTGCCTGGGGATGGCCTTGGAATTATACAATATAGTGGAGATTATCCAAGTTCCTCATGGCTTGACCATCGAAGTGACAGGCGAAGGTGCGGCCGATATTTCCAGGGACGTGGACAACCTTGTTTTTCGGGCCGCGCAGCAAGTTTTCAAGCAAGTGGGTTTCGAACCCACGGGCTTGAAAATTCGACTGATTAACCAGATACCAGTCGCCCGTGGTTTGGGAAGCAGTACCGCCGCCATTATTGGCGGGGTAATAGCTGCTAATTTACTTGTTGGGGGGAGGCTTTCCTTAAAAGAAATAATTGGCCTTGCCAGTTTGCTGGAAGGCCATCCGGATAATGTAGCACCTGCGGTCCTGGGCGGTATAGTGATCTCGGTTCAGGCCGACGGTGAATTAAAGAACATGAAAATACAACCGCCTCAAGGCATTAAATGCGTTGTGGCTATTCCGGATTTCATTCTCGCTACGAAAGCGTCAAGGGACGTTCTGCCGTCTCAGGTGCCTTTTCAAGACGTTATTTTTAATTTAGGCAGGGTTGCTCTTTTGGTTGCCGCCTTGCAAAAGGGTGATTTTACCTTGTTGGGGACAGCGATGGAGGATCACCTTCACCAGCCCTTCCGTTCAGTTCTGGTTCCGGGTATGAAAAAGGTGCTGGCCGCGGCAAAATTGGCCGGAGCCAGAGGTGTTACTCTGAGCGGCGCGGGACCGTCAGTGATTGCTCTTGCTGACAGCAACTTTGATTTAATTGCCCGGGTGATGGGCGATACATTCCGTCAAAATGGCGTAAAGTGCAGAACCTTGGTTCTTAAACCCAGTCCGATTGGTGCTAGAGCACTTGAAGTAAAATAAAATTTTATTATGGAAATAAATCATTTAATGTCCGGCGAAACCGTCCGGACTGAAAAGGCAGGCGATATTATTGTTAGTTGTGCAGAAGTACGGCGGCAGTTCCGTGGCTGACGCTGAACGGATCCGGCGGGTTGCCCGCCGGGTTAATGATGTGCGGGCTGAAGGTCACAGCGTGGTAGTAGTAGTATCAGCGATGGGTGACACGACTGATGATTTAATTAATCTGGTTGAAGGAATAACCGACAGCCCGCCGGAAAGGGAAATGGATGTTATTTTGTCAACCGGGGAGCAAGTTTCAATAGCGCTTCTGGCTATGGCCATCAAGGAACTAAAAGCGCCGGTAATTTCTCTCACCGGGGCGCAGGTAGGTATTTTGACTGATAATGCCCATACAAAAGCAAGGATATTAAATGTTAATACCGCCCGCCTGCAAAAAGAATTGGACGAGGGCAACATCGTTATTGTGGCCGGCTTTCAAGGAATAAATGAACGAAACGACATTACCACTCTGGGCCGCGGTGGTTCAGACACTACCGCCGTAGCTCTTGCCGCCGCGTTGAAAGCTGATCTGTGCGAAATATACACAGACGTTGACGGGGTTTACACAACGGATCCAAGGATTGTCTCCGAAGCCCGCAAGCTTGATGTGGTCTCATATGATGAAATGTTGGAACTGGCCAACCTCGGCGCCGTTGTGCTGCACCCCCGCTCGGTGGAATTGGCCATGCAATACGGGATGCCGCTGCACGTGCGCTCAAGCTTTAATCTTAATTTGGGAACGATAGTAAGGGAGGTAGACAGTATGGAAAGGTCGCTTGTGGTTACCGGTGTGGCATACGATTTAAATGTTGCCAAGATAGGATTGTACGATGTTTTTGATAAGCCCGGCATTGCTTATAAATTATTTAAATCGCTAGCCGATGAAAAAATAAACGTCGATATGATCATTCAAAGCGCGACACGTGACGAAAGGAATGATATATCCTTCACATGCTCACGGAGCGATTTGAAAAAAGCGTTGTCTGTCGTGCAAGACCTCCTGCCGGAAATTGGCGCCAGCGGAGTCACCAGTAAAGACAGTGTGGCCAAGGTTTCCATTGTAGGTGCCGGCATGGTCAGCAACCCCGGGGTAGCCGCCATGATGTTTGAAGCGCTTGCGGAAGAAGGAATTAACCTGGAAATGATTAGCACTTCCGAGATTAAAACGTCCTGTGTCATCGAAGCAGCGGAGGCGGAAAAGGCCGTACATACCTTGCATAATAAATTTAACCTGGCAAATGAAAAAAGTCTCTAAAGTATTTAGGTATTCACGAGTTTCGAGACAATAAACAATCCTCTCATTCTAACTCCTGAGTAGTAATAGATTGCCAATGAAAATAAACGTAAGGGACAGCGCCGCAGCAATTAAGCTGCGGCGTTTAGCCGGAATGGATTTATAAAACGCAGATGAGGTTTAGGTCTGAAACACATTTTAAGGGATATAATATTATTAACTCTCAGAAGTCAGGAGTCAGAATAAAGGAATCGTACTGACTACCTGAAGAAAAGTAGGAGCTGAATTAAATGAACTATTCCCGCAGCTGCGTTCTTTTATTGTCCACCATGACATTATTGATGTTGATGTCATGCCGGTTAACTTCAGGGCTGGAGTCCGGCCCCGAAGCTACACCGGCCAAACCGGCAGCGCCGGCTGAATCGACGGGAACCGGCGCGCCGGCGGTGCTTTCCCAAGGAGTGGTAACTGAGCCGGTAACGATGTTTTGGTCGGAACCCGGTCCACTCCGCGACTATGACCACCTTCTCTTGGAAAAACCGAGTAATCCGGCCGCCTGGGCTGCCGGCATGGACACTGAGATGAGGTTGTGGCTGGTTGGCAAGACTGAGACCCAGGCTCTTTATGGAGAGCCGGTAACAGTCTTGGAACGACGCGGTGAATGGTTAAAAGTGGCGGCTGTTAAACAAAAAAGCAACCTTAATAATGCAGGCTATCCTGGTTGGGTGCCGGCGGCCCATATAGTTAACGGACAGGTTTTTTTAAGCGAGTTGGAAACCCAGCCTAATATTGTTGTTGTAAAACCGTTCACGAAACTTTATGCAAATCAAGAATTAACTGAGACAATTACCGAGCTTTGTTACCAAACCAGACTTCCGGCGCTGGAGGAAGAAACAACCGCCGTTGCGGTTCGGCTGCCCGACGGCGGTACCGGTTACCTGCCGCGGCAGGATGTTAAGCTTACAAATGAGTTAGCTTTTTCCCGGGCGGAAATTGTAAATGAAGCAATGAGCTTCTTGGGCCTGCGGTACATATGGGCCGGTACGTCTTCCTATGGTTTCGACTGTTCCGGGTATACCATGCGGCTCTACCAGTCACAAGGCATATCCATTCCGAGAGATGCAGACGAACAAGCAAGAGAAGGTCAGATGGTGGATAAAAACGCTCTTTTAGCGGGTGATCTGTTGTTTTTCGCGGCTAAAGGGGGACAGGGCCAAATCCACCATGTGGCTATGTATATCGGCGACGGTATGATGATTCATTCACCCAACAGCGGTTCGTCCATACAGATCAGCGCAATTGACAGTAGAGCTTACGGTGGAGAATACTGGGGGGCAAAACGTTATTGTCCGTAAGCTTTAAATGAACAATGTTACTGTTAATTATATTTCGCCATTGCTGTTATATATCGTATGACCTATTCCCATTCCAGGCAGGAGCGCGTTACTCGCAACCCTATGCATGAATTACACCTCTGTTAAATAACGTTTCCCCGAAAAGGTCTAAATCCCTGCTAATATCTAAAATAGTCTTTGTTTTTGTCAAGTTTCTGCTAATAATGAAAACTGTAAATTAATACATGACCGGATAAACTTTGACGATCATAATATATGTTGCATTGAAAAAGAACTATTTAAGCGCTGGCAAATATTTTGATACTTAAGCTTTAAAATAATTAATTCCTTTATTTGACATAATGATTGACAATTACAAGTTTTCAATTTATAATTTAGTTGATGTCAAAAATAGGAGTGTGAAATATGGCATTTGAAGTTTATAAACCACGTGGCGAACGAGTACCTAAGTTACCATTGGTAACAATTTCAAAGAATTCAATAGTGTTGAACAAATATGCCCGGGGGAAATTGAATGTCAGTAAAGTTGAACTGGCCTTTGATCCTGATTCTAGTGTTATTAGGATAAAAGCCAGCAGTGAAGGCCAAAATATAAAAAAGACTAAAGTGTTTGGCAGAGGATTTTTTAACCACTTTGGAATTGCAGCGAAAGGTAAATTCCATGCTGAATATGACGAAAAAGAAAGGGCTTTGTATGTCAATATTAATAAGACAATTAAGGACCCTCAATAATGAGGGTCCTTAATTGTAACTTGTATATATTGTCATAATTCATCATATAATTATTAATTAATGCATTATTATAAAGAAATTGTAATATATTTGAGGAAATTAACCCGGTTAATTATACGGTCAAGATTTTTTTGACTTCTTCACGCATAGTATTCTTAGATGCCGTTCTCCGGTGCAGTATGGTTTTTTTATCAAGGTCTTTGAGACCCGGGGGGATCTCCATGCCGCTTAAAACAGAGAGCAGTTCTAACAGTTCGAACTCGTCTTTGCCCCGCACCGCGTCGTCCCCCAGGATGGCCCGGGCCACGCTGGCGTTAAACTTAAAAGGACTGGCTGTTGAGGCGATAATTGTCTTGGTATGGTCGCCTGTGGAGTTGATATATTTATTATATACATTTATGCCCACACCGGTATGAGTATCAACTACATAGCTATATTCTTGAAATATTGAGCGAATTGTCTTAATTGTTTCGTTATCATCCGCAAATCCAGACCAAAAAAGTCTATCAATGCGCGCTAAAGTCATTTCGTCCACCTGGAATATTCCCGAATCTTTTAAATTAGCCATCCATTCTCTGGTTTTTATATGGTCGCTGCCGTTCAGATGATATAGCAGACGTTCCAGGTTGCTGGAGATAAGGATATCCATCGATGGAGAAACAGTCTTCCAGAACCGCCGGTTACGGTTATACACACCGGTACGGATAAAATCGGTGAGTACATTGTTGGCATTGGAAGCGCAAATCAACCTGTTTACCGGCAGGCCCATCTCTAAAGCGTAATAGGCAGCTAAAATATTGCCGAAATTGCCTGTTGGCACTACAAAGTTAATTCTTTCTCCCAAGGTCACATTTCCCTTGGCTACCAGGTCCAAGTAAGCGGAAAAATAATACGCGATTTGTGGCACCAAGCGTCCCCAGTTAATTGAGTTGGCTGAAGAAAGACGATAGTTTTTATTTTGCAGGTCATGGTTAAACCCAATGTCGCCGAAAATATCTTTAACCCCGTTCTGAGCGTCGTCAAAATTGCCCCGGACGGCGACTACATCTACATTATCTCCTTCCTGAGTGATCATTTGCAGTTGCTGCATCGCGCTTACCCCTTGTTCCGGGTAAAAAACAATAATCCTTGTGCGCGGTACGTCTTTAAAACCTGCCAGGGCGGCTTTGCCCGTGTCGCCGGAGGTAGCCACAAGAATCACAATGATTGAATCATCACCTGTTTTTATCGCCGCCTTGGTTAATAAATGAGGTAGAATTTGCAGGGCCATGTCTTTAAAAGCGCAAGTCGGTCCATGCCACAACTCTAAAACATATAGTGAATCGTTTAATTGGCGGACCGGCGCAATTAGGGGTGAATCGAATTTTTCCCGGTTATAAGACAAAGAAACGCACTCATCTATTTCTTCTCCGCTATAATCTGTAAAGTATTTTTTTAAAACGACAGCGGCCTGGGCTTGATAACCTTGACCAGCCATTTCCTTTAAACAGTTTATGGTAATCTGTGGTATTTCAAAAGGAACAAATAAACCTCCATCAGGTGAAATGCCCAGTTTGATTGCTTCCGCTGATAAAATTTTTTTGAACTGGCCCCTGGTGCTTTCGTACAACATGGTTAGCCCTCCCATAATAACTGGTTACACCGTCATATAACGAATTGTAACCCAAATGGCCTGACCTGACAAGTTTAGCAAAGTTGACATGTTATTATTTCCAATATTCTGGGAAAAATAAATAGTAAAAAACGCTGAGGTGCTATTAATGGTCTATGCTACGGGCAAGTCAAAAAAAGATGCAAGAAGTGCTTTAGGCCGCCGGTTTGATCAATTGTGCGGGCTGTTCCTTATCTGGCTGGCAAGTTTTCTGCTTTTGGCAAGCTTAATGGAAAGATTGCAAACGGCTTTCATATTTTCCGTCCCGCTGCTTGTTCTGGAAGCCGTATTGCTGCGAAAGCTTTTTTTCATCATAGAGCGAAAGCGGCAACTGCGGCGGAAGTTCCGGCTGGCTGGTAAAAAGATTTTTGATGATATAACGAAGGTGAATTCCCGGCATGAATTAAAACTCATCGTTTTGGAATTATTTAGAAGGATACCTGGTTTCCAGACTATAAGCTTAAACAGCAGCGAAAAACAGGAAATCGATTTAATAGGCGTTTATCAGGGGGCACCAGTGGCAATACTGTGTGCGTGCCCGGAAGGAAATAGAAAAATAAAGCGTTCTGACATCCAGTCATTTGCCGGCGCGCTTAGCCTTGGGGGTTATAAAAACGGCTTATTGGTTACAACTGGGGAACACAGTCCAGGCGTGACACGGGTAGTCAAGCAAATTTTCCGCAGAGGGATCAATATAAAACCGATTGACCGGTATGGGCTGGTGAACATAGCGTTGCGCGCCGGTTTAGAATCATTGCGGGAAAAAGATGCTCAGCAGGGGATTTCCCTGTCGGCAGCGGATGAGAGCCGGACGACATTTCCAGTTGTTTGGGACTCTGTTTTTCGTTTCGAAAAGGCTAAGAGTTATTATTTGTTCGGTCTGATGTTGTATGGAGGATATATTTTGATGCGCGGCACAACTTTTTTAAGCTATTTTTACCTGTCTTTTGCATTGTTAAACATCTTCATGGGCACTATATGCCTTTACTTGGGCAGGAGTATCGTGAATACCGACCCTCTAAAAGGATTCGGGCCGGATAAAACATAAGCCGCATTTGTCAGTCGCAGAGCTCCGGGGTTAATTTTTCGTGTTACCATGTGTTACCATACTGAAGGTGTTTTTTCGTCGACTATGGCAAATGAGTAGCCCCTCGCCTGTAAAAACTCAATTATTTTAGGCAGGGCGGCAACATCGCTTTCGCGGTTCTTAATATAATTCAGCGTTGCTGTTCCGGGCGAACTCTGACTGAGGTTGATTTCTGTACCGTCATGCATGAGAATGATTGGCACCCGCTTCATTCTTTCCATATTTACAACCCCGTTTGCGACATTGCCGTAAACCTGCTCCGGCGTGGCGCCGTTGGGATCGGTATCGGCGGCGGATACATTCCATCCCAACGATAGATAACCATTTTTGCTAAGCAGTTCATCAATGTTTTTGTTTAGTTTAGCAGGACCTCCGGGGGCGCGAAATACTTTCACGTTTTTTTCTGTTAACGCGGTAATAGCTTGAGCGCACTTTTGCAGATCTTCCAAGAAGGCTCTTGGACTGGCGTAGATTTTATTATAATCATGGCTGAAAGTGTGGTTAACCAAGCCATGTCCTTCATTAACAATTCTTTTTAATACCTCGGGGTTTTTTTCTATGTTACTGCCGATAACTACAAAGCTTGCTTTTACATCGTATTTCTTTAAAATATCTAAAATTATGCCCGTATAATGTGAATTAGGTCCGTCGTCGAAAGTAAGATAAACGTATTTAGCCGGCTCAGTTGATGAATTATCAACAGGTTGCCGGTCGGCGGCAGCTTGCTCAAGGACCATGAGTTGGTTTGACACTTCTACTTGGGCTGAATTACCTGTCCGGCTATCCATGGCAACCAGCGGGCTTTTTGTGCAATTAGCCAGGAGTATTAAGACGATGAATAATGGTATGGAACATTTATAAAACATTTAGTGCCTCTTGTGAGCTAGTCATCTAGTAATATATTGAATATACTACCTGTTGTCGAATCATGCAATAAAATATTTCCAGCATGAAGGTAAAAATAACACCGGTCCAGTGGGACTTGTCTTGATGAAAAGACTTGATTATTATAATATAAACATGACGGCAAAAGATGTAATATTATTTTGACAACGCAAATATTTTATAAAATATTTAACGTGGGGTGAGAAAATGAAATACGAAGAAAAAATTGATGCTTTTGTAAATCTTTTAAAAGATTCTTCCCGCACCTTCTCCCTGACTGGCGCAGGGATCAGCACAGAGAGCGGCATACCGGATTACCGCAGTCCCGGTACAGGTCTTTGGAATAAGTTCGACCCAATGAAAGTTGCCTGCGTTTCGGCGTTGCGCCGTGATCCGGCGGCATTTTACCAGAATAATTTAAAACGCTGGACAACCTACTCCGGGGCTGAACCTAACCCGGCGCACTATGCCCTGGCCCAACTGGAACGGGAAGGCTTATTAATTGGGGTAATCACCCAGAACATTGACGGACTGCACCGGAAGGCCGGTTCCAAAAGGGTATGGGAGGTGCATGGTCATTTGCGGACCTGTCATTGTTTTGATTGTAAAAACAGTTATCCTTTTGAAATTTTGATTAATCAGTTTGAAAGCGGGAAAAACCCGCCACGCTGCGAAAAATGCAACGGTGTGTTGCGCCCTGACATCGTACTGTTCGAGGATTCAATGGGTGATGACTATTTGCAAGCAACAAAGGTTATTTCCGGCTGCCAGCTTCTGATTGTTGTCGGAAGCAGCCTGCAGGTCTACCCGGTCGCTTCGCTGCCGGACTACGCCAGACAACTGGTAATCATCAATCAGGATGAGACTCCCTGGGACAGCCAGGCAGATCTGGTCATTAACGAGAAATCCGGGCAAGTATTTATTGACACCCTGGCGGCGCTGGGGATAAAGGGACAGTAATTTAATGAACAGTTTGAATAGATACGTTACCTTTAAATTAGAAGAACGATTGTTTGGATTATATCTTTCCCACGTAGAAAGAATCATTCGAGCGGTAGAAGTAACCCCATTGCCGCAAGCGCCGGAAGTTGTACTTGGTGTGATCAACATGCAGGGCAGGATTATTCCAGTTGTTAATATAAGGAACCGATTCGGGTTGCCCTGCCGGGAAATATCTTTGAGCGACCATTTCATCATTGCCAATACGTCAAGGCGAACTATAGCCCTGGTGGCAGACGCGGTAGGCGGTGTTGTTGAACGGCCGGAACAAGAGGTCATTGCAGCCGGAGAGATCATGCCCGGTATTGAGTACGTTGAAAGCGTAATAAAACTTGAAGACGGTATGATCATGATCCTTGATCTTGGCAGGCTGCTGTTCCACGAAGAAGAACAAGCCTTGAACGAAGTAATAAAGGAGATATGAAAGAAGGAAGAAAAATGACCGCCGGTATACCGGATATCGTCCTTTCACAACTCAATGAATTTCTTGCCGCTCAAATGGGTCTGGACTTTCCGGAAAAGCGCCGTCATGAGCTCGAGCGAGGGATTAGCGCCGCCGCTCTAGACTTCGGTTTTGGAGATACCGAATCGTGCATCCGCTGGTTAATGTCATCACAATTATCAAAAAAACAGATCGAAATTTTGGCTGGCCGTCTGACTGTCGGTGAAACCTATTTTTTTCGTAATATGAAAATTTTTGAGGCGCTTGAGAAACTCATTCTCCCCGAATTAATTGATTCACGTACCTATAGTGGAAAAGAGCAAAGATTGAGAATATGGAGCGCCGGTTGCAGCACCGGCGAGGAGCCATATTCTATCGCGATCCTGCTTGATAAAATGGCTTATTATTTAAAGGATTGGCATATTACTATTCTTGGCACGGACATTAATTCTTACTTTATTCGAAAAGCGCTAGCGGGTATTTACAGTGAATGGTCGTTTCGCGGCACACCGCCATGGATCAAAGAAAGATTTTTTAAGCGGTCAGAGGATGACCGCTTTGAGGTTCTGCCCCATATTAAAAAAATGGTTCGGTTT
The DNA here is from genome assembly GCF_002067195.1 of Pelotomaculum sp. PtaB.Bin117. Lineage (NCBI taxonomy): Bacteria > Bacillati > Bacillota > Clostridia > Eubacteriales > Desulfotomaculaceae > Pelotomaculum > Pelotomaculum sp. PtaB.Bin117. The sequence continues at coordinate 124,911 of NZ_MVQM01000178.1, forward strand.
TTTCATCTTAATTTGGCAGATGATATTTATCCGTCGATGGTAAATAGTACTAATGAGATGGATGTGATTTTTTGCCGTAATGTGCTCATATACCTTTCGCCTGAACAAAAGAAAAAAGTCATTAAACGTCTTTTCCACTCTCTTAAGCCTGGTGGTTGGCTGATCACCAGTCCTTCCGAAACCTCGCCCGTTTTTTTTCCGCAATTTACTAAGATAAATTTTGGTGGAACAATTTTGTTTAAAAAAGATAACAAACAGAATTATATGATAAATAATGCAGAAACAATGTTTTCAATATCCGACAATAAACCGGATTTTATTTCCGGTCTTGAATATCTGCCTGAGCGCGCAGATATCATTCGAACTGAGCTGTCGGAAAAAACAGCCGACCAACCAGTTGGTAACGGTTTATTACATGACGCGCAGGCTTTCAACGAAGAGTGCCGCAACGACATAACATTGATTCAGTCAGCACGGGCATGCGCTAATCAGGGAAGACTGGCTGAAGCGCGGGAATGGTGTGAAAAGGCTATTTGCGCCGATAAACTCAATTCAGTTTTGTATTATCTCCTTGCTACAATTCTGCAAGAACAAGAGCGAGTCGAAGAAGCGATAATATCATTAAAACGCGCGCTTTATCTTGACCCCAAATTTGTTCTTGCACATTTTACGCTTGGAAATATCACCATGCGGCAGGGAAATTATCATGAATCGGAGAAACACTATGAGAATGCTCTTATAGTTTTAAACAACTATGCTCAAGAAGATATTTTGCCGGAATCCGAAGGTATTACCGCCGGCAGGCTCTCGGAGGTTATCACTAATATAATTGGAAGAAAGATTTTGAAATAAGGAAGACAGGCCTGAGTATGTGCTATCCAATTAATGAGCAGGCGACGGTGCGAGAATGAAGAAGATTGTCTGGAATGAAATTTATAACCGTCTGGAAAATGCCAGGACGGCTGCCGAGAGGGGATTAACACCTTCTCATGAAGAAAAAAAAATGATCCTCAGAGCCAGAGCGAAAATACTTGCTCAAGCACCAAAAAATAAAGAATCTACTGAAACGCATCTGAAAATCGTCAAGTTTCTTTTGAACGGTGAGAAATATGCGGTTGACTCGGCATTTATCCGTGAGGTCTGCTCACTAAAGGAAATAACACCGCTGCCCTGTACACCGCCGTTTGTTCTTGGAATAATCAATGTCCGGGGACAAATATTATCGGTCGTTGATATAAATAAATTTTTTGGCATTCCGGGAAAAGGAGCTAACGTCCTCAATAAAACCATTATTGTGCACACATCTGAAATGGAGTTTGCCATACCGGCGGAAACCATCACCGGCGTAGGGTATATTGCACGCGATGAAATTCCACCATTGCCGCCAACCTTGACCAACATACGCGCGGAATATCTGAGAGGTATGACCGGAGAACAGTTCATTGTTCTTGATATGGCAAGAATTCTATCCGACAAGCGGATTGTCGTTAGCGAAGAAGCATAAGTGTGAAACGGAGGAAAAACAAATACACAGGGGTGACAAAATGAATTTTAGAGACATGAAAATAGGTACGCGGCTTGGTCTAGGCTTCGGGCTGGTCCTGGTCCTGCTCGTTATTTCCACGCTGGTAGGGAATAGAAGTATGGGGAAGATTCAAGATGAAATGAATCAGATCTATAACGTTAACGTTGTCAGTATGGAATTAGCTTATGATATGTTGGATTCGATGGCCATCATCTCGCGTGAAACCCGAACTATTCTGCTGTTGGAGGATTTTAACGCCAAACAAGAATCCAGCAGCAAGATCGAAGAAGCCCGGGCGAGATACAATAAGGACTTTGCCAGTCTTAAGGAGCTGGACAACACTGTTGAAGGTAAGGCTCTATTGGCAAATGTGGAGAACGCTATCGACTCAGGCAAGATATCCAACGATAAAGTGGTTAGTTTAGGCCTGGCCGGTAAAAGCGCCGAAGCAGTTTCTGAAATTAACAGAGATGCTATGCCTGGGATGGCTAAGATAGAGGATTCATTGAAAAAAGTTGTCAATTACCAGGAGGAGCGCAGCAAAACACGTTTTAATGAGGCGGCGAATGAATACACCAGGACTCGTTTGTTTATGTTAATTACCGGCGGCACAGCGATATTATTGGGGATACTTATTTCCTGGTTGATCACTTTCTTCATCACGCGCAGCATCACAAATCCCTTAAAAACAGCAGTGGGCGTCGCCGAACAGATCGCGGCGCGGAATTTGAGAGTCAATGTGCCTGCAAATGAGAGCCGGAGCGAAATAGGTTTTCTGATTCAATCATTCCACAAGATGGTGGAGAATTTAAGGGAGGAAATCAGGCAGATTATGGAAGGGGTAAGCGTTCTGGCTTCCTCCGCCACCGAGATATCAGTCTCAACCGTTCAGTTTGCTTCCGGCGCGGCGGAATCCGCGGCTTCGGTTAGTGAGACAACTGCAACTATGGAAGAAGTTAGACAGATAGTTCAGGTTTCCAGTCAAAAAGCCAAATATATTTCGGAGATTGCCCAAAAAGCAATGCAGGTTTCACAAAATGGTCAGGAGTCGGTCAATGAGACGATCAAGAGAATGGATCTGATTCAAGAACAGATGGCCTCTATCGCTGAGAGTATTGTGCAATTCAGTGAACAGAGCCAGGCTATAGGGGAACTAATTTCCATAGTTGACGACGTGGCGGAACAGTCAAACCTTTTGGCGGTCAACGCCTCGATTGAGGCGGCCAAGGCAGAGGAACACGGGCAGGGGTTTGCCGTGGTGGCCCATGAAATCAAGAGCCTGGCGGAACAATCGAAGCAAGCGACAGCCCAGGTGCGGAGAATTTTGAACGACATCCAAAAAGCCACCAGCGCGGCAGTAATGGCTACGGAACAAGGAAGCAAAGCGGTGGATGCCGGTGTAAAACAATCCACTGAAGCGAGCGAGTCGATCAAGACTATGGCAAATACAATTTCTGAAGCAACGCATGCGGTAACACAAATTGCGGTAACCGCCCAGCAGCAGTTAACCGGAATTGATCAGGTGGCTTTGGCGATGAATAATATCGAGCAAGCAAGCAATCAGAACGTTGACAGCGCGAGACAGCTGGAAACAGCAGCGCTCAAATTGGACGAACTGGGACGGAGGTTGAAGGAGTTGGTTGAGCAGTACCAGGTATAAAGAATCGGGGGAGCCAACATGCCCATGCAAGAAAATAAAAAAGAAACCGACTTGCTTAAAAGACTTCGGTCACTGTTTAAAATTGAAGCAGAAGAGCGTCTTAAAGCAATGTCCGCCGGATTGCTTGAATTAGAGAAAACAACGTCTATTGAAAAGCAAACGGCGTTTGTTGAAGCTGTTTTCCGGGAGGCGCACAGCTTAAAAGGCGCGGCGCGGGCTGTCAACATGACGGATATTGAAACGATTTGCCAGTCACTGGAGAGTGTTCTGGCTATTTTGAAGCGCAAGGAGATTAACCCGTCGCCTGAACTTTTTGACAAGCTCCATAATGCAGTCGACACGATAAACAAGCTGCTTTACACTGCCGCAGGAGGACAAGTCCCAATAACAAAACTCATTCAACAGTTAGCCGACCTGGAGACCGGCAAGCAGACAAGCGGCACAACAACTGAGGAACCAATACCACAATTGCAAATAAGCTTCCCGGCGGATCCGCCGGGTCACGACACCGGGATCGGCACCGCCGGTCAAGATGCTCCAGATATTGGAGAAAGGCCGGCCGTATCAGAAACGGTGAGGATTTCCACGGAAAAGTTGGACTCCCTTTTGCGGCAAGCCGAGGAAATGTTGTCCATAAAACTGGCACTGGACCGGTATGTCACCGACTTGCAGGATCTTCAGGATATGCTTGGCCGCTGGGATAAGGAATGTGCGAAAAATCATCAAGCTATACGAACTGGTAAAGACAACTTGCAGTTTGCCAAACTTTTGGAGTTTCTTGATTGGAATCATAATTGTGTTAAATTAATGGAAAGCAAAGTAAATACGCTGATAAAATTAACGGAAAACGATCGCCGTTCGATTGGCGGAAACGTGGATAATTTCCAAAAAAATATAAGAAAAGCACTGATGCTTCCCTTTTCCTCACTTCTGGCAACTTTCCCCAAAATGATTCGCGACCTGTCCAGGGTTCAAAACAAGGAAGTGGAGTTGATTTTGCAGGGAAGTGAGAAAGAAATCGACAAACGCATCCTCGAAGATATGAAGGATCCCTTTATCCATTTATTGCGGAATTGTGTTGATCACGGAATAGAGACACCGGCAGAGCGGGAAAAAAACAAAAAACCGCGGTGCGGGAAAGTTACCGTGACTATTTCACAGATAACCGGCCACAAGGTTGAGATCCTTGTTTCTGATGACGGAACTGGAATTAATTTGGATAAAGTTAAAGAATCTGCTGTAAAGAAGGGGATATTGTCTGAAAAGGATTATAATAAACTCAGCAAGCAAGAAGCGCTGGAGCTGATATTTCAGTCGGAAGTATCTACAAGTCCGATAATTACCGATATCTCAGGCAGAGGACTCGGACTTGCCATTGTACGAGAGAAGGTGGAAAAGCTTGGCGGAATAATCTCAGTGGAAACCGGGCCTCAAACCGGGTCATCTTTCCGCATCATTATTCCGGTGACCCTGGCTACTTTCAGGGGGATTCTCGTTAGAGCGGCTGAGCAGTTGTTTGTAATACCTTCAACTAACGTGGAAAGAGTTACGAGAATCAGACAAGAGGAGATAAAAACAGCCGAAGACAAGGAGCTCGTATCCCTGAAGGGTTGCGCCGTTTCCTTCGTCAGGCTTGCTGATGTATTGGAGCTTGCCCGGCAAGATAATAAAGATAAGAGTTCAGGATATATCCTGGTGCTGCTTCTTGGCACTGCTGAAAAGCGGATTGCCTTCGCTGTTGACGAAATTGTGTGTGAGCAGGAGGTGCTGGTCAAAAGTCTCGGCAAGCAGCTTCCCCGGGTGAGGAATGTCAGCGGCGCCACTGTCCTTGGCTCCGGAAGGGTAGTTCCTATTCTAAATATTCCAGATTTACTGAAATCAACGCTAAAGATTAATACCTCCGCTGGAACTGTCTCGGCAGCCGAAACATTGAGCGCAAATAAAAAATTAGTTTTAGTTGTGGAAGATTCAATTACTTCAAGAATGTTATTAAAAAATATTTTGGAGGCATCCGGGTACAGTGTCAAAACCGCCGTTGATGGTATTGAGGCGTTAACTGCGCTGAAAACTGAGGATTTTGATTTGGTTGTGTCAGATGTTGAAATGCCGAGGATGAATGGGTTTGAGCTCACATCCAGGATGCGTGCGGATAAGAAATATGCGCGGCTGCCTGTTGTATTGGTGACTGGTCTTGATTCCCGGGAAGACCGGGAGCGCGGCATAGATGCGGGAGCTGACGCTTATATTGTGAAAAGTAGTTTCGACCATGGCAATTTATTAGAGGTCATTGATAAACTTATCTAACTAGTTGAGATACTATCCTTTTTGTTTTGTCATCTGGGAGGGAATGGTATGAACGACATCGATATTCTGATTGTGGAAGACAGTCTGACCCAGGCAGAGCAACTGAGATATACCCTTGAACAGTACGACTATCATGTAACAGTATCGTATAATGGTTTAGAAGCTATTGAAAATATTAAGAAAAGAAAACCGACAATAGTGATCAGTGATGTGGTCATGCCGGAAATGGATGGTTATGAACTCTGCCGGCAGATCAAGTCTGATGAAAGATTTAAGGACATTCCAGTTATACTTTTGACATCATTGTCGGAACCTGTTGATGTTATCAACGGGCTAAAGTGCGGCACAAGCAACTTTATTATTAAGCCTTACAACGAGCAATTTCTTCTCTCCCGCATCCGCCACATCCTGGCAAACATGGAACTGAGAAAAAACGGGATTGCGGCGGAAATGGGCATCGAGGTTTTTTTCGCTGGCCAAAAGCATTATCTTAACTCAGAACGTATCCAGATTTTGGACTTGCTTCTTTCCACATTTGAAAATGCCGTTCAAAAAAACATTGAACTTGAGCAATCAAACAAAGAATTGACAAAGGCGCTTGAAACCATAAAGATTCTGGAAGCTGATTACCGCGCGCTCCTCGAGAGGAATGCCGACGCCATGGTTGTCGTGGATACTGAAGGAGTGATTCGTTATCTCAATCCGGCTGCGGAAATTCTTCTGGGCCGCAATAAGGAAGAACTGCTGGGTGAATTGTTTGATTTTCCTGTTATGGCTGGTGAAACAAAAGAGGTTAACATCACCCGCAAGGATGGAGTTGAGCTTATCGCTGAGGTGCGTGTGGCTGATACGAATTGGGAAGGCAACAGCGCCCTCATTGCAACACTGCGGGATGTTACTGATAATGTGCAGTTAAGAGAAAAATTGATCAGTATGTCCCTTACCGATGAACTTACCGGCCTATGCAACAGGCGTGGATTTTTAACCCTTGCCCAACAGCAGTTGGCATTAGCCAGCCGCACAAAAAGGGAAGTATTGCTGCTATATGGAGATTTGGATAACCTGAAGTGGATCAATGATAATTTAGGCCATCACGAAGGTGACCGCGCGTTAATCGAGACCGCCAATATTTTAAAAAACACTTTCCGGGATTCTGACATCATTGGTCGCATAGGTGGAGATGAGTTTGCTATTCTTATGCTCGAAGTACCTGTGTCCAGCGCTGAAGCGCTGATAGCACGTCTGCGTGAGAAGCTGGATGTCCGCAACGCTCATAAAAATTACTACAAGCTGTCAATCAGTGTTGGGATAACGCATTATGATCCGGAATCAAACTACACTATTGAGCAAATGTTAGTCGAGGCTGATAAATCTATGTATGAGCAGAAACGTGATAAGAGGCATTAGCAGTAGTGGATTGCGGGATGCCATTAACCGCTGCCATAAGCCATGACCAGGCCTTGCATGGCAAACTAACCATCGGCAGTGATGTATGGATTCGTTTCAGCCCGGACAAAGTCCACCTTATCGAAGATAAGCACATTTCCTAATCCTGCTTTTCTCTTAAAAAAATTATTAACCAATATTCACCTACTTTAATCTGCGTTTAATACGGAAAAAATAAAAAAAAATTGCTAAAACGAAAATTGGTAAATAGTCATACAATAAATAAAAGGAGTCAGAAGACAGAATGAGAAAAGATTTATCATCTGGAAATATTCTGTATTTACGACTGCTGAATTCCTAGTACCTGAATATAAGGAGGAAACTGGCCACGATTCCTTTAAAAGATAATATACCCTCCCGGGGTTTCCCGATAGTAAATATGCTATTGATTATTATTAATCTGGCAGTATTCGGGTATGAAGTATATTTGGGAAGGTATTTGGACGAGTTTATTTTTTCTCATGCGGTAATCCCGATCCAGCTTTCATCTGTAGGTATGACCGCAGATCAATTGGTGAGGCTTACTACGGCCATGTTTTTACATGGAGGTTGGTTTCATGTATTGAGCAACATGCTCTATTTATGGATTTTCGGGGATAATGTTGAAGATCGCATGGGACATTTCCGTTACCTGGTGTTTTACCTTTTGACAGGTTATATTGCCACCATAGCCCACATTTTTTACTACCCGTTTTCGAATTCGCCATTGATTGGCGCCAGCGGGGCGATCGCGGGAATTCTTGGGGCTTATTTGATTCTATATCCGCGGGCTAAAGTGCTTACCTTAGTCTTTCTGTTTATATTTATTCAAATCATACCTATCCCGGCGGTAATATTTCTGGGACTTTGGTTCGTCCTGCAAATCCTCAGCGGCGTTGCCGGCTTAACGGATCAGACCGCCCAGGGTGTCGCTTTCTGGGCGCATATCGGCGGGTTTATTGCCGGAATACTGCTTGTAAAGCTTTTTTCCCGGAGTAAAGATAGGGATTATGTTAATTATTAGGAACAAATAACCCAGCGGTGTTATGCTTCAGCAATAAACAAGCAAGAAAACTACTCTGATTTTTGGAGGGTTTCCTGCTTGTTTATTACGTGCTATTTATTGTTAAAAGGAATTGCTGATCAGCGTCTAGAAATATATTGATTAAAATCAATGGTTTTATATAAGCTGCATATTAAGGGACGGTGATTATTCATGATCCGGTTCCAATGTGATTGCGGAAATGATGACGACCAGGGAGGCTTCGATGTCTACGTGTCACAAATTGACTTGTGTGATGTGCTTACTGTCATATGCAGACAGTGCGGCTGTACGAAAGTGGAATTTGTGGCGAGCAACAGAGATACAATAACTTTATTTGATTGATATTGGGTAAACGTATTTATCGCCTGTTGAACGTAGCTGTATGGTAATCCCCGGAATATAATGTATTAAATTTATATACGGGGGTAAGGATATTGGGATGATATTATTTGTACACGGCATGGGCTTCAGCAGCGATAGAGATTATTGGAAGGATTGGGCGGTTCCTCTTCAGAATGAACTGGCGAAACAGAGCCTGGCATTAAAGGATGAGCAGTTTGGCGGAGTTTATTACTATGATCTTGTTCCCGGCCCCAAATATGGTAAGGGGCAAACCGAAGGCGTGCTGCAAATTCAAATAATGGGTTTAAAAAAGCGAGCGGAAGAAGAACTAGGTTCACTTCGCTCGCCTTACGCCAAAGAGACAGGCGCAATCCGTAAGCTTTCAGACTCAATCGTAGACAATTTCGGAGATATTTTCGCTTATTTGTACTGGGATAAAACTTATCAGGAAGTTAATAAACGTCTATACGAGGCAATTGACCAAAGTAATGAGCCTGTGCACTTAGTCGGCTACAGCTTGGGTTCGATTGTCAGTTTTTGCGCCCTCGTGGAGAATCCGGCTGCCGCGCGGCAGGTAAGCCATCTGCTGCTGCTTGGCAGCCCGCTTTTCTGGTTTAAACAGGGAGTGGCAAGACACGTTGATCTAGAATCAAGACCGGCAGTTGGACGCTTTACCAATATCGCCGGAGTTATGGATATAGCTTGGCCGCAAATGGTGCCGAAAATACTTCCGGGTCTTGACAGAAATATTGATTTTATAATAAATCCCTTTAATCCGATAAAAGGCCACCAGGAGTATTTCCACAGGGAGGAAGGCTTGCAGGCGATTGCGTCTGAAGTAGTAAAGGGATGGAGCTAATTATATGCGACACGGATGAGATACGCCGCCTAGTAAAAACAGGCGGTTTTCTTTATTGTCTGGAAAAATGCTCCGCTTTTTTTATGATATAATTATTAAAAAAATGCATGATTTTCCGGCAAGCAGTTAAGGTTAATAAAAGCTTAGCCGTTCCAGCAAGTAAGTTATGTCGTAAAGAGGGTGTTCTTTTGAGTGTTGTGATCCTTGCTTTAGAAACATCTTGCGATGATACATCGGCGGCGGTGGTAGTTGACGGTACAAAGATACTGTCGAATATAATTTCATCTCAGGTGGATGTGCACGGTAAGTTTGGCGGAGTGGTACCTGAAGAGGCTTCCCGTAAACACCTGGAACTGATTAACCACGTGATCTCTGAAGCGTTGTCAGTGGCCGGACTTGGCTTCAAGGAACTGGATGCAGTTGCGGTAACATATGGACCAGGTCTGGTTGGCGCGCTTCTTGTAGGAGTGTCGGCCGCAAAAGCCATCGCTTACGGGCTGGATCTGCCTTTGATTGGCATTAATCATATCGAAGGACATATTTATGCAAACTTTCTGTCCGAGCCCAATATTGCTTTTCCCCTGATCTGCTTGGTTGTTTCAGGAGGTCATACCGACTTGGTAATGATTAAGAAACATGGTTATTATCAAGTTGCAGGAAGGACACGGGATGACGCGGCGGGTGAGGCATTCGACAAGGTAGCGCGAGCTTTGGGACTCGGTTATCCGGGGGGACCTTTAATTGACCGCCTGGCCAGGGGAGGTAAGCCCGACGCGATTGCTTTCCCCAAAGCCTATTTGGAAGAAGGTAGTTTTGATTTCAGCTTTAGCGGTTTGAAGTCAGCGGTAATTAACTATATACACCGGGAGGAGCAAAACGGTGAAGAGGTGAATAGAGCGGATCTGGCTGCCGGTTTTCAAAAGGCGGTGACAGATGTATTAATTGATAAAACATTGGATGCAGCCCAAAAAGCAGGAGTGTCCACTGTTCTTCTGGCCGGAGGAGTGGCCGCGAATACCCTGCTGCGGACGGATTTGACCGGTAAGGCCGCTAAAATAAACCGCCGGGTAATCTGTCCGCCGCCGGTGCTGTGTACCGACAACGCGGCAATGATTGCCGCGGCGGCCTATTATAAATATCTAAGAAGTGCTTTCGCCCCTTTGACTTTAAACGCAGTTCCTGATTTAAAACTTGGCGAGGAAAGGTACGAAGGTAATTTCAGAGGTAAAATCATGTAATAGATTAATAATTTTGCTATTATGTATTTTTGTTATATATTTTGCCAGGAAAATAGTTATGTTAATTAATAATGCTGTGGATAATGTGCATAAGTCTGTTAATAACTTATAAATAAAGGGGTTGCCCTGTGGGAAATCAGTTTGAGATATGAATGAAAACCAAGTTGAAAATTATATATTGCATGGAGCTGTAAACGGCAATATTTTACCTCTAACATCAATGTGCAATATGCGCTGTATATTTTGCTCACACAGCCAAAACCCATCATGTGTGAGAGTCTACCGGATCGCGCCCCGCAGCGCGGCGGAGGTCGCAAGAACACTATCATTTATGGATCGGGCCTATCCGGTGGTAATCGGCGAATCGGTTACCAGGATTATTGAAGGAGAACCATTTACCCATCCAGGCATAGAAGATATTCTGCAACTGGTCCGTGACAGGTTTACCGGTACGACAATACAGATCACTACCAACGGCAGTCTGCTGGATGAGAGTATGGTAAAGATGTTGAAAACACTGGGCAAAGTTGTGATCAACCTTTCTTTGAACAGCGCCACTGAAGCAGGCCGTGCGTTATTAATGGGTGATAAAAGTGCTCTCAGCTCAATAAAATGCCCGATTTTGTTGCAAGAACACAAAGTTCCTTTTCATGGCAGTGTTGTGGCCATGCCTCATTTGGTCGGGTGGCAGGATGTCTGCAAAACAATAAAATATCTATCCGAATGCGGCGCTCAAACCATTAGAATATTGCTGCCCGGTTATTCCAGGCTGGCGCCTGCTGCTTTACAGTTTGGGCCTTCTGTTTTGCCTGAATTGCGTTTATTGGTAACACGGCTGAGGAAAGAATTATCCACTCCCTTAATCTGCGAACCCCCGGCAATCCAAGATCTGGAGCCGCGTATCGCCGGAGTAATCGACGGTACACCCGCCGGGCGGGCAGATATTAGACCGGGCGATTTAATTGTTTCTGTAAACAAAGTTAGACCTTTAACCCGCGTGCAGGCATTTAATGAAATTTATAAAACAGCTTCACCGGTGCTAAAAATAAAAAGAGGAGATGAACAGAAATATGTCCGGTTAGATAAAAATTCGCGTGAACGTTCTGGTCTGGTGATGGATTATGATATAGACCCGGATCTAATAAAGGATATCAACCGGGTGATCCGACGCCGGCGGGTGTCGAAGGCGCTTGTCCTCACTTCTGAACTTGCCGGACCGGTGATTAATATGGCGCTGAAGCAATTTTATCAAGGAGCCGCGGAAATCCGGGTAGTAGTAGTGCGCAACAGGTTTTTTGGAGGCTCAATTAAAGCAGCCGGTCTGCTAACTATAAAAGATTTTCAAATCGCCCTGGCGGATTTCTTCAATGAGCATCCGGGATGGCAGCCGGAGCTGGTTCTTTTGCCGGGATTGGCATTCGACCACCAGGGCAGGGACCTTACAGATCTTTCATATATGGATTTAGGAGAAAAGTACGGCACGGTCATCGATATATTATAAGTCTTTTAGCAAAGAAAACATGACGGGGTGGGGGAGTGTCCAAAAGCGCGTTAAGGAAAGCAGTACTCCAGGAGAGGATGGCTTTAAGCTCTGCTGAAGTGACAGAGAACAGCAAGCTTATTATAAATAAAGTAATGGCGATGAAAGAGTACTGTCAGGCAAAAACTGTAATGATGTACTTGGATTTTCGCAACGAAGTGCGAACAGGAACCCTAGTGTCGCGGTCTATGGATGACGGTAAGCGGGTTGTTGTTCCTGCTACCGAAAAAAAAGACAGCGTGTTGATACCTTCTTTAATTGTGGACTACCCCGGCGACCTCCAGCCCGGCAACTGGGGTATTCTGGAGCCTAAACCGCATTGCCTGCGGCCGGTTGAACCGGGCGATATTGATTTAGTATTTGTGCCTGGAGTCGCTTTTGATCTCCGGGGCAACCGTTTAGGCTACGGCGGCGGTTATTATGACCGCTTTTTAGCCAAACTTAGTTCCCGCTCGGTTTTTATCGCCCTGGCCTTCGAGATGCAAGTGCGGCGATATGTATATCCTGCCGTTCATGATATAGCGATGCACTACCTGGTTACAGAAAAAAGGCTAATCAAAATTTTGCCGCGGGAGAAATGAGCTTATCGCACCAATTAATGGTTGGCCTAAAAAAAATGACAATTTGAAAAGGGTTATTTAATTATTTAGCGAAATATGAATTATTTAAGGTTATAAAAGAGTATACCAGGTCTATGAGCCTGGTATTATACATGAGGTAGGGGTATACTTAATGTTAACAATTAAATTATTAAAAAATCAGACAATCTTTACGGCAGCCAGATTATTTATTTTTTGCTTGGTGACGGTTATATGCTATTTTGCTTGGCCAGGCTCAGGCGTTTCACACGAAGCCAGCGCGCAGGCAAAGCAATCCGTGCCTGCAGACCAGCGGGTGGCGGTATTATTTTTTCACGCGGTTGGTGAAGAACCGTCTAATCCGAACACGATGCCTCTAAAAGATCTGGAGGAAACATTTCAGGCGCTGCAGGATAGTGATTACCATCCGATCAGCTTGGAACAATTTCATGCATTTATCGACGGACAGGCTGAAGTGCCCCAACGGGCGGTTTTACTTACATTCGATGACGGGTACAGCGATGTCTACAGTATGATTTTCCCGCTGACAAAGCGTTACAACTACCCCGCTGTGTCGTTTGCCGTCACAAAGTGGTTCGACCGGTACCCGAGACCGGAGAAAAGCCGCGAACACCTGAGTGTAGAAGAAGCGAAGGAGTTGTTAAGCTCAGGCCTGTGGCAGATTGGCGGCCACAGCTATGACGGACACCGTTTGATTCGGGGGGCACATAATCAAGAAGGCGCTTATTTAACAACCCGCAGCTTGATGGAAAGAGATTTTCGTTTGGAATCTGAAGCGGAATACCGGGCCAGGGTTTGGCAGGATATTAATCTAAACACCATGGCCTTAAAACTGGCCGGCGTGAGCGAGCCGAAGGATTTCGCCTTTCCTTACGGCGCCTATAACGAAGACCTGGTTAAATTGCTCAATGAGGCCGGCTATACCTACCTTTTTACAAATAATCAAGGTCTGAACGGACCGGGCGAGGATCCTTCATGCATTCGTCGAATCGGCGCCGGTCGCTGCGCCAAAGAAACTATAGCTATTTTGGAAAAATACTTCGCGCAGGGCAATAATTAAAAATATTGTTTAACATTCGCTAATTAAGCGGGGATGATGGTAATCGAACGGAATACATTGCGCCAGCTCCTGGAAGACGTAAAAAACGGCACCGTTGGTGTGGATGCCGCATTAACCAAAATGAAAGACTTGCCTTTTGAAGATCTCGGCTTCGCGGTGATTGACCACCATCGAACCCTGCGCAAGGGTTTTCCGGAAGTGATTTTCTGTCAGGGAAAGACAATTGAGCATATTGTCCAGATATTTTCCAGGCTTGGCGCTGGAAATAAAAACATCCTGGGAACCAGGGCTTCAAGGGAAGTATATTTATCTGTGCGGGAAATATATCCTGCGGCTGTATACAACGAGTTAGCCAGGACGATAGTGGTTAGTCACGGTGAGAATCCAAATAAAACAGGCAACGTTTTGGTTTTGAGCGCGGGTACTGCTGATTTGCCTGTGGCGGAGGAAGCTGCCGTAACCGCCGAGGTGATGGGGAGTCATGTCAGGAAAGCATATGACATCGGGGTGGCAGGACTCCACCGCTTGTTGGACAAACTGGAATTAATACGTTGGGCGCATGTAATTATTGTCGCAGCCGGTATGGAAGGGGCACTCCCCAGCGTGATCGGCGGGCTGGCAGACCAACCGGTAATCGCCGTACCGACCAGTACGGGCTACGGCGCCAGTTTTAACGGACTTTCGGCTTTATTAGGGATGTTGAACAGTTGTGCGTCAGGTGTTAGTGTTGTTAACATTGATAATGGTTTTGGCGCCGGCGCAATGGCCAATACGATTACGAGGATGATTGAAAGGGCAACAAAAGAAAACAGCTTAATAAGATAACCCAAACAGAAATTTATTCAAATTGCCTGTTTAAGAAGAAGTTTGATATAATAAAAATATCCTGCTGAATTAGTTCTTTTTATGCTTATAGGTGATTTTATTGAGTGTGTATTGGCAGGGCTTGGTGGAAGCAATCCATTTGTTAATGAGCGGGGATCGTGATGTCCTGGAGGTAATACTGCGAACCCTTCATGTATCCGGCACGGCCACAATTATCGGAATAGTGATAGGCGTTCCTTTGGGTACTTTAAATAGCCCTCGTTTCCTTTCCGGGACGACGCTTGGCGATTAGCATGATCAACTTAGGGATGGGATTGCCTCCGGTTGTCGTAGGCCTGTGGGTATGCTTGACTTTAAGCCGCTATGGTACTCTGGGCTTGCTAGGACTGCTTTATACTCCCACGGCAATGATTACGGCCCAGGTCATCATCGCGGCACCGATAATTACCGGATTCAGCGGCGCAGCAGCGAGGAAGGTAATACCTGCAATTTATTATAGTTGACTAAATAACAATATTGGCATAAAGACGAGAAGGTGAGTAGTAGTATGCGGGACAAGTACCAGCGGGAGATTAATTATTTGCGTGTTTCTGTGACTGACCGGTGCAATTTGCGCTGTGTCTACTGTATGCCGCCGGAAGGTGTAAAATTTGTTCCTCATAAAGAGATCCTGAGCTTTGAAGAAATCGAGGTCGTTATTAGAGCGGCTGCTTATATAGGTGTAAAAAAGGTGCGCTTGACAGGGGGAGAACCTTTGGTGCGCAGGGGGGTGGAGAGACTGGTCGGGCGCATTTCCAACATCCCCGGAATAGACGATATAGCTCTGACTACCAATGGTTTGATCCTGCCAAAATATGCTGAGGTTTTGAAAGAAGCCGGATTGCGGCGAGTAAATATCAGTCTTGATACCCTTGATAGTGACAGATACCACGAATTTACCCGTTATGGTAAGTTGTCCAGAGTTTGGGAAGGGATCATTTCCGCTCTGGATGCCGGTTTTCATCCAGTTAAGTTGAATACAGTCGTCATTCGTGGTTTCAACGATGACGAGGTGGTGGACATAGCCAGATTAACCATGGAAAAACCATTGCATGTACGTTTCATTGAAATTATGCCCATAGGCTCCTCTAACTCTTGGGTTACGGGCCGTTTCGTGCCCGCGGAAGAAATAATGTCTCGGATCGGCGCCAAGCTTGGGCAGCTTATTCCGGCCAAAATACCCGAAGGCAGCGGGCCGGCCAAGTACTACCGCCTTGAAGGCGCCCAAGGTACGGTTGGCTTTATCACATCAATGAGCGATCATTTTTGCAGTAATTGCAACCGCCTGCGACTGACTTCAACTGGAAGTTTGAGACCATGCCTATATGATAGATGCGAGATAGATTTGAGAACCCCGCTGCGCGACGGGGCGGGTATCAAAGAGATAGCCGGTCTGATTAGAAAAGCGGTTAGTTTAAAAGCGGATCGGCACCACATGCTTGACGGTTGGCAGGACAAGCGGGTAATGTCTCAAATCGGCGGATAACAAATATTAGAGGAGGGTTACGGCGATATTATGGGAATAATAAAGGCAATATGTACAAGCCCTGATAAAGGAATGCGCAAGAAGAATATCGGCCGGGGGCAGTTAATTCAAGAACACGGTTTGTGTGGCGATGCGCACGCAGGCGACTGGCATCGCCAGGTCAGCCTGCTTGCTGTCGAAAGCATCGATAAAATGCGGGCGCTGGGGCTGGAAGTGGGGCCCGGCGACTTTGCGGAAAATCTGACCACCGAAGGTATTGACCTGGTTAGTCTCCCCCTGGGCACCCGCCTTAAAATAGGCGGCGAAGCGATAGGTGAGGTAACGCAAATCGGCAAGGAATGCCATGATCATTGCGCAATATACTACCAGGCCGGAGATTGTGTTATGCCCAGAGAGGGTATTTTTGTGCGCATCCTGCTTGGCGGAGAAATTAAAGTGGGTGACCCGATTAATGTTTATGAAAAAAAATGTTATAAAAAAGTAGTAAAGGATGTGTCATTATTGGAAGTGAGTTCAGAGATTCTAGAAGCTGTTGAAAAAGCTTCTAGAGAAAAGGTTTTAACATGCACTGAGGCAAGGAAATTGGCAGAGGAACTAAAAGTATCTCCCAAGCTTATCGGTGATGCCGCCGACAAGCTAAAAATAAAAATCAGAGTTTGTGAACTGGGATGTTTTTAAGGAAGGAGCAACCTTTAACAAGGTGAGATGTGGCTGAATTATTTAAAGCTTTGACTGTGGAAGAAGCAAAGGCGGCATTAACCCGCTACCTGTCGGCTCAAATCAACCATGGATGGTTTTGCAGTACGGGCTAAGGATACATACGGAGCTTCGGAGAGTCTGCCTGCATACGTGGATATCAGCGGCGAGGTGTTGATGGGAAGTGGCATGCCGCAAGGTAGATTGAGCGCCGGGCAGGCTTGGCGCAATATCTACGGACGGAATGCTGCCATCCGGCGCTGATGCGGTGGTGATGGTGGAGTATGCTGTCATCTATCGGCGTTACGCATGTAGCTGTAATCCCTCCCCGCAGTGTCGGAATCATATCCACAGGTGACGAACTGGTTGCGCCGTCTAAATTTCCCGCGCCGGGACAAGTGCGTGACATAAACTCTTATACCTTGTTCGGAGCAGTGGCGGCATGCGGCGGAGAACCACACTGCTATGGTATTGTAGGAGACTATTATAAAGAATTAAGAAACGTTTTAGAACGTGTAATTGCGGAAAATGATATCGTGCTGCTTTTCCGGGGGAAGTTCCGTGGGCGCGCGATGTTGCCATGGAAGCAATTGATTCGATGGGTAAACCGGGCGTACTCTTCCACGGGATTTCCATCAAGCCGGGAAAGCCGGCCCTGGGAGCCATGGTAGGTGACAGACCGGTTTTCGGTCTGCCCGGTCATCATGCTTTGGCTATGGTGGTTTTTGGTTTTTGATCTCCTGGTAGCGCCGCTGATTCGTTCCGGTGAATATTTAGTATCAAAAAAAGATACATTAATAGAGTACCCCTTGCAAGCGGAGATTGTACGTAATCTCCGTTCCGCGGCCGGACGTGAGGATTTTATCCGCGTAAGGCTTTTTTTACGGGAAGGCAGGCTTTGCGCCGAACCCGTGCTCGGTATTTATTACCTGCGTTTAAAATACCCTTCCTCATCACTTTCCTCCGCCCATGTCGGGAGCTTGGGGGCTTGTCAGCTATTAAGCGCGGTGAAGCGCACTGCGCCGGCATGCATTTACTGGACGAGAAGACTGGCTCTTATAATATTACATGTTTAAAAGCTGCCTGACCGTAAAGTTTTGCTGGTGAACCTGGTATACCGTGAGCAAGGGCTGATTCTAGGCGAAGGGAACCCGAAAAATATTCGCTCGCTTGAAGATCTGGCCAGGCCCGGGCTCACCTTTGTCAACCGCCAGCGCGGGTCCGGCACCAGGATCTTGCTTGACTACCGCCTCGCGGAACTTGGAGTTGATACAGATATTATCCACGGGTACGACCATGAGGAATATACCCATATGGCCGTGGCAGCGGCCGTGAAAGCAGGAGCGGCCGACGTGGGTTTGGGTATTCGCGCCGCAGCGCAGGCTCTTGGACTGAAGTATATTGGCATTGCCCAAGAGCGTTATGATTTATGTATACCTGCAGAATATTTTGATACACCGTATATACAAAGGCTGCTGGAAGTGGTGTCTTTATATGACCTTCGTGACTGCGGCAAAGTAATGTGGCAAAGCTAATAACTTGGAAATATAGTACAGTTTATTATAGATGGAGGGCGTATTATTGAATAATCTTACTCACCTGGATGAACAGGGACAAGCGAGGATGGTCGAAGTCGGTGGCAAAGAAATAACCCGCAGGCTGGCGGTAGCCCGTGGTGAGATAGTAATGCGTCCGGAGACGCTGGCAATGATCATCTCCGGCAAGGTGGCCAAGGGAGAAGTTTTTGGCGTGGCCAGATTGGCTGGGATTATGGCTGCAAAGCAAACCTCAAGCCTGATTCCTCTATGCCACCCCTTGAACATAACCGGAATTGATGTTCAATTCCGCCCCGACCAGGAACATAATAAAGTAGAAATAGAAGCCAGTGTGCGAATCACCGGGCAAACCGGTGTGGAAATGGAAGCGCTTACAGCTGTTTCAATTGCTGCTTTAACGATATACGACATGTGCAAAGCAGTCGACCGTGAAATGACGATTCGCGCAATCAGGTTGATTCATAAGAGCGGCGGCAAAAGCGGTATTTTTGAGCGGGAGCACGAAAGCTGAATTATGAAGAGGTGAATGAATCTGTATAAAATTGCTGTTATTACGGTAAGCGACAAGGGCTCACGCGGAGAGCGCAAGGACGAGAGTGGTCCGGCAATTTGCGAAATGATTGAATCCCTGGGTGAAGTGGTAAGCTGTCACATGGTTCCTGATGAGCTTGACTTAATTCAAGAATTAATGATTAACCTGTCCGATATTGAAAAAGTTGACTTGATCTTGACTACCGGCGGTACAGGTTTAAGCCCTCGCGATAACACGCCGGAAGCCACCCTGGCGGTAATTGAGCGGGCAGTCCCCGGACTGGCCGAAGCCATGAGAATGGAAAGCTTAAAAAAGACCAACCGGGCTATGCTATCCAGGGCTGTAGCGGGAGTGCGCCGGAGCACCTTGATTATCAATCTTCCAGGCAGCGTCAAGGCTGTCCGGGAGTGCCTGGGAGTAATCCTGCCCGTGTTGCCGCATGGGCTTGAAATACTATCCGGCAAGGCCGGTGATTGCGGCAATAGCGGCAATAATGGGAATTAAAAGGTAATTTTTAAAATTTATGTATAAAAAATATTATCAGTGGGAAAATATTTCTAGGCAGATAAAAATAATACCAGAAACTGAGGTAATCTTGAAACAGAGGGAGAAAATCAAAGGCTTATCAAGCTAATTTCTTTATTTTGTATATTTTCATTGAAATTATGCGATGATGTTGTTTGCTTTTGATTTTCTTATTTAATATTATATTTACGTTGGTATTAGCACTCGCCAACAATGAGTGCTAACAATAAACAGACTAACCAGTAAGGAGGGGTTTATGTGATCAGACCTTTAGGTGACCGGGTTGTAGTTAGGCCCATGCCGAGTGAAGAAAAAACAAAAAGTGGTATAGTGTTGCCGGATACCGCGAAAGAAAAGCCACAGGAGGGCGAGGTCGTAGCAGTCGGTAATGGAAGATTGCTTGAAACCGGTCAGCGTGTATCGATCGATTTAAAACCGGGAGACAAAATCCTTTTCTCCAAATATGCCGGAAACGAAGTTAAGATCGATGATGTGGAATACTTGATTATGCGTGAAGCCGATATCCTCGGTGTTATCGAGAAGTAGATATTAAAAGGAGGTTCGAAAAATGGCAGGCAAAGAGATAATTTTCCGGGAAGATGCCAGGCGTGCTCTGGAAAAAGGTGTTAACGCACTGGCGGAAGCCGTCAAGGTTACTTTAGGTCCCAAAGGACGCAACGTCGTACTGGAGAAAAAATTTGGTTCTCCGATGATTACCAACGACGGAGTTACCATTGCCAGAGAAATAGAACTGGCCGACCCATTTGAAAATATGGGCGCCCAATTAGTCAAGGAAGTTGCCACCAAGACTAACGATGTCGCCGGTGACGGCACTACAACCGCTTGCGTGCTGGCTCAAGCCATCGTAAGAGAAGGCTTAAAGAATGTGGCGGCGGGCGCCAACCCGATGATTATTAAGCGCGGTATTGAAAAAGCTGTTGAAAAAGCGATAGAAGTAATTAAAGAACAGGCTAAGCCTATTGAGAGCAAGTCGGCAATCACCCAGGTTGCCACCATCTCAGCCAATGATGAAGTTATCGGCAGCTTGATCGCCGACGCGATGGAAAAAGTGGGTAAAGACGGCGTTATTACCGTTGAAGAATCAAAAGGGACTACAACCAACCTGGAAGTTGTTGAAGGCATGAACTTTGACAGGGGTTATACTTCCGCGTATATGGTTACTGATACAGACAAGATGGAAGCTAATTTAAGTGATCCCTACATACTGATCACCGATAAAAAGATCTCGGCCATTGGGGATCTCCTGCCGGTTCTGGAAAAAATCGTACAGACAGGCAAGCCGCTTCTGGTTATTGCTGAAGACGTGGAAGGCGAAGCGCTGGCTACCCTGGTTCTGAACAAACTGCGCGGCACATTCCAGTGTGTTGCGGTAAAAGCCCCGGGGTTTGGCGACAGGCGCAAGGCAATGTTGGAGGATATCGCTATCCTCACCGGTGGTGGCGTGATTACAGAAGATCTTGGCTTGAAGCTCGATAGCGTTACGATTGAACAACTTGGCCGGGCCAGCAAAGTCCGCGTCAAGAAAGAAGAAACAATTATCGTTGGCGGAGCGGGCAATACTGACGATATTACCAAGCGGGTTGCCCAAATTAAAAACCAGATAGAAGAAACCACATCTGATTTCGACAGAGAAAAGCTACAGGAGCGCTTGGCTAAACTAGCCGGCGGTGTAGCGGTAATCCAGGTGGGCGCTGCCACGGAAACTGAAATGAAAGAGAAAAAGCTCCGTATCGACGACGCGCTGAACGCTACCAGAGCGGCAGTCGAGGAAGGAATCGTGCCCGGCGGCGGCGTAGTCTTTGTCAACGCTGTAAAGGGTATGGAAAACCTTACATCCGATAACCTTGACGAGAAGACAGGCATAGATATTGTCCGCAGATCTTTGGAAGAGCCTCTGCGTCAGATTGCCAACAACGCCGGTCTCGAAGGTTCGGTAATTGTTGAAAAAGTGAAGAACTCAGAAGCAGGTGTGGGATTTAACGCCCTTGTTGG
This sequence comes from Pelotomaculum sp. PtaB.Bin117, assembly GCF_002067195.1. Lineage (NCBI taxonomy): Bacteria > Bacillati > Bacillota > Clostridia > Eubacteriales > Desulfotomaculaceae > Pelotomaculum > Pelotomaculum sp. PtaB.Bin117. The sequence goes on from NZ_MVQM01000178.1 coordinate 146,180, forward strand.
CGAGTTTGTTAATATGATTGACTCTGGTATAGTAGACCCCGCCAAAGTGACCCGGTCAGCTCTCCAAAACGCAGCGAGCATCGCGGCCATGATTTTAACAACCGAGACACTGGTAGCTGAAAAAGTTGATAAGGATAACGCCATGGCGGCCGCGGCGGCTATGGGCGGCATGGGTGGCATGGGTGGCATGGGCGGCATGATGTAAGATGATTTAATTAATATGAGATTTGTTAATTATCAGTTATAATTAAGGAAGGGTGCAATTTACCCTTCCTTTCCTTAATTTTATGCAGGTATTGTTATTTAGTTTTTTTAACTGGGAGTGTGAATTTATGAGGGTCGTTACTATTTGCACCCAACATGGCTGGCTGGCTGCCGGATGGTCCGAGGCAGGATTGAGAGGTTTAGTATTGCCTCAAAAAAGTTATGAAGAAGCAATAGCGAAATTAGCTGTTCAGTTACGGGTTGACTCTTCAATGCTTTTACCTGAACAGCCGCAAGATGTTGAAAAAAAACTTGTCCAAGAAATTGAAAAATATTTTCGAGGAGAATTGGTCAACTTCACCGCTTCAATAGACTGGACCGGTTACACTTCTTTTCAACGACAAGTTTTAGCAGTAGTACAACAAATACCATATGGTAAAGTCAGTTCTTATAAACAAGTTGCCATTGAAGCCGGTTTTTCAAAAGCGGCAAGGGCTGTGGGAGGGGTTATGCGTTCAAACCGCACACCGCTAGTGATCCCGTGCCACCGGGTACTTGCCTCCGATGGTTCCTTGGGCGGTTTCAGTGGTGGACTTGACGCGAAAAAATTATTATTAGAATTAGAATCGATACCTGCGGTTTGATTAAACGAGGATCTTCTAGCCATTTCACGAAAAATTCTACTTTCTTAAAGCCCTAACAGAGAAGTTTTGGTTAACTGTAAACTAACTCATTAACTCCCCCCATAAATAATTACTAGATATGGGGCGGTGGTACTTTACTCTGTGGGTGAGCTCCTCTTCAGTAAATCCATTACTTCTTCTTTTATAGCATCACGAACCATTCGAAAAGTTTCTATAATTTCTTTTTCGTTACCGGACGATTTTGCCGGGTCGGGTAAATTCCAGTGTTCCCTGTTTACACCGGGGGGAGTTACCGGGCACTTATCATTGGCATCACCGCACAGAGTAATTACATAGTCACTTTTTGTTAAAATATTTTCATCGATTAAATCCGAAGTCTGGTTAGATATATCTATGCCAACTTCCGCCATCACCTGTATGGCTGTCGGGTTAACACTGTGGCTTTCTATTCCAGCGCTAAAAACCTTAAATTTTTCACCACCATAATATTTCGCAAAACCTTCCGCTATTTGACTGCGGCAGGAATTGCCCGTGCAAAGAAAATAAATTAACGGCTTAGTTTCCATGTTTAGGTCAACCGCCTTTCAATATATTTTAGGAAGCTTACTTGACTAAAAATCCAGTAATATTTACAATATAACATAAACATTTAATTATTTAAATATGTAAGTTTAGGTGGTATACGATGATCAACATTTTCAAGGCGTTAGGAGACTCGCACAGGCTAAATATATTAAAATTGTTGACCTGCCAGGAAATGGGGGCATGTGAGATTATCCAGGCCATCGGCTTGTCGCAACCGGCCATTGCGCACCATTTAAAAATCTTAAAACAAGCGGGGCTGATTAATAGTGAGAAGGAGGGTAAAATTGTCTTTTATACTTTGAATAAAGAAGGTATCAGGGAATTTTACAAGCAGATGGACGGTTTTCTTGACGATCTGGCTTGTTTTTCCTGTTCCCCGCCGAAACCATCGCCGCTCAGACAAAATCCTAATCTCTGCACAGAAATGGGTTTCGACCCGGAATGTTGCGAAAAAATGATTGATAAAGAAAAAATCATTATAAAGAGAAAGCGGCGGTAAACAGTATGTCGGAAAAAGCTGCGGCAAAACTCTCCTTGCTCGACCGCTATTTAACGGTATGGATATTTCTGGCCATGTTTTTCGGTGTGGGATTGGGCTATGTTATGCCGGAAGTGGCGAACCTGCTAAGAGAATTCCAGGTTGGCACCACTTCGATTCCCATTGCCGTCGGCCTAATTGTGATGATGTACCCGCCTCTGGCCAAGGTTAAGTACGAGGAAATCGGTGGAGTTTTTAAAAACGTCAGGGTGCTGGGACTCTCTTTGCTACAGAACTGGATTATCGGGCCGGTGTTGATGTTCTTTTTGGCAATCATCTTTTTGCAAAACTATCCTGAATATATGGTAGGTATAATTATTATCGGTCTGGCTAGGTGCATTGCCATGGTCATTGTTTGGAACTCTTTGGCCAAAGGGGATTCAGAGTACGCGGCAGCACTAGTGGCCTTAAACTCAATTTTTCAGGTGCTTTTCTTTTCAGTTTACGCCTACTTTTTTGTTACCCTCTTGCCCCAGTGGCTGGGGATCAGGTCAATGGCCATCCATATTTCCATGGCGGAAGTGGCTAAAAGCGTAATGATTTACCTCGGTATTCCCTTCCTTGGCGGAGTGATCACCAGACTTACCCTGATGCCGGTCAAGGGCAAAGAATGGTATGAGAAAAAATTTATCCCCAAAATCAGCCCACTTGCGCTAATCGCCCTCTTATTTACTATTATCGTGATGTTCTCTTTGAAGGGAAACTATATCATCACCTTACCGATGGATGTAGCTAGAATCGCCATACCGCTGCTAGTCTACTTTGTAATCATGTTCTTCCTGTCCTTCTTCCTCAGTAAATCGTCCGGAATTAATTACAGCCAGGCCACAACACTTGCTTTCACGGCTGCCAGCAATAACTTTGAGCTGGCCATCGCGGTGGCTGTAGCGGTATTTGGCATTGATTCGGGTCAGGCTTTTGCCGCGGTTATCGGTCCCCTCATTGAAGTGCCTGTAATGATCGGTTTGGTTAACATTGCCCTTGGGTTCAAACGCAAATATTTTGCAAATGAACTGCAGGAGGCAAAGTAACGACTGGACTGGAGTCCTGCCATCTTATGGATGAAGTACCCCGACCGTCTGCCAGGGAGCCAGGTGTCCTAACCGGGGCAGTTGCTACTCACGAGGCACCGCCATCTTTATGATCCTCGGCAACGTGTGTACGAGGAACTGCGCCTTCTGTGCGGTCAGCCACAGCAAGGCGGGTGAGGCAGACCAGGAAGAGCCGGTTCGGTTAAAAGAAGCGGTCAATGTCTCGGGGTTAAAGCATATCGTGGTTACTTCCGTAACCCCACACAATATAGAGACCATACCCCGGCTTTACCCTTTACCCCAGTATCGCCACGGGGCTTCTTCCCGCCGGGGTTTCTTGGCCTGCTGGCTGAAGCCGCGCAAAGAGCCCGTGCCGGAACGATGGTAAAACAAAGCTATAATAACAGCAAATTATATAAAAATTACTTTCCGCTACTGCGGACTATTTTAAAGTTGGAGGTCGATTTAAAGTGAAAGAAGTCAGTATAGCCATATTCGGAACTAATGCACCTATGCCTTCCGGTAGTTGCTGAGGCCCATCCCCGGAGGCCGCATGTTGCGGCCCTGCAAAGCCAATGCAAGAAGAAGCTGAGGATTTAAAAGAATTTCTTGTGCAAAATTTTGTCGAAGCCATCCAATATGCTTACGTGGATGTGCAAAGTAAAGAGATAGAGAATTATCCGGATATTATAAAAATCCTGGATAGAGTAAAGCTTCCTTTGACTGTGATTAACGGCGAGCCCCGCTTCCACGGTGGTTTTTAAAACCATGATTCCCATTGGTACGGTGTTGCTGGCGAAAGGCATGAGTTTGGGAGCGATAATGGCATTGATAATCGGTGGTGCCGGGGCCAGTATTCCTGAATTAACATTACTCGCATCCATATTTAAACCTAAGCTGGTAGCCATTTTTACAGTAACTATTTTTGCCGTAGCCATACTGTCCGGATTCATATTTCAAATTCTCCAGCCGATATTATAAGACGAAAGGGGGTAAGCTGAAAATATGGGCTGTTGTGATCCTGATGCACCCAAGATCTATAAGCTGAACGTTGGTGGCGTAGTAGTTGGATTGACCGGAGTTGAGCAGGCTTTTCTGGATGTAAAAGAACTTGATTTAACGGGTCAAGAAGCTGCTGAAAAACTATTGGAAATAGTGGAACGAAGAAATTATATCCCAGAAAGCGCTGAAAGGGAATATAAGATAGCTCTGCACAATGAATATAAAAACTATATAGCCAGATCTTAATAATAAGGCAGGTAATGCCGGGGGAGTTTTGAAAATGAGTAAAGAAAAAGATGAGAAGAAAGGGTTATTTGGCTTCTTTAAAAAGCTGAAGACGTCATGATGTGACATGAAAATTGTCCAGGTGGACAAAGAAGAAAAAAATAAAGAAGACTGTTGTGATTTTAAAATTGTTCCTGATGATGAGAAAAAATAATCACAATAAGAAAGCAATTATCTAAGAAAAAACTGTAGGGGACAGCCGTTATATTAATTAGCCGAGATGTTTTAAGGAGGGTTTATTATTAGGTATGGAGGAAGAAAAAGCTATAAAGGTAGCCGGCGCTTTTGGGGGTGGAGTAGGCCATACAGGCGGCACATGCGGTGCTGTTAATGGCGCTTTCATGGTAATAGGGCTAAAATATGCGGATACAGACGCAAAAAATTATAAAGCTATGAAAAAGTCTTATGCTGTTGCGCGGGAATTTATTAAGCAATTTGAAATACTGAACGGATCTACAATTTGCAAGGATTTAATAAAATGTGACATTAGTACTTCTGAAGGGATAAAGTATGCTATAGATAAGAACCTCTTTACCTCCGTGTGCCCTAAATTCGTACGGAATTCTGTTGAAATCTTGGAAGAGTTATTTGAAGAGTTATTTAAGGAAGACTGAGATCTTGGAAAGTTTTTTACGTAGCATTTCAGCCACAAGCGTGTAGTCGACCTGCCGCCGATAGGAGGACAAAGTAAAGTTGTTTTTGTGCCGAGGCTAACAGTAATAAAGGTTCAAATTTATAAGAGTAGAAAAAGGGAGGGCATTAATATGCCGCATGTTTGGGGTTACAGCATTTATCCAGTTGTAAATGGTGAGACGTGCGTTGCTTGCGCAACATGCTATGAATTGTGCCCGGCAGAACCCAGGGTATTTGAAATCAAAGAAATTTCCACAGTTGTCTACCCCGATGCCTGTCTTGATTGCGGCGCCTGTGAAGAAAGTTGCCCAACTAACTCAATAATATTAACCGAGTAGACATCTGAATCACAATGTCATCGCCCATCATCAGAGAGCCTTCTATACCATAAATATAACACGGTGGCGCTTGGTTTCCCTTTTTAGCCCAGGGATGTTGTTTTACTGACCGACAAGGAACACAATTCGAATTTGCTTCCCTGGCTGAAGTTGCAGAAAGCAGGGCATATCAAGGTTGATTTTACAGTACCCAATTTGGGCAGGATAAAGGACCATGAGGCCAGCTTGAACCGTTTTCTGACCGAGGAACTGATGAACCGTTATGGGGATACGGGGAGGTCAAACGGCCGAATGCGGTGGGGATAGCCGTTGAGCTTAGCGAAAAGAATGACGTCATGATCAGGGACAGTGTTTTCTGTGTGCATTCCTATTTTAACGAGAAGTTCGGACCGGAATGGACCCGCCCCATATCGCACAGTGAGCATAGAATGGTGTATCGGGTTTCCTGCTACTTCTACAATACCATGGATGAATGTCGGATATTCCTGGAAACACTGGATGAGATATTCAAAGAGCGCGGCTATATCTGAGATTTAAGTCAAGCGAACAAGTCAAGCGAACAAAGGAGGAGAACGAAATGCACGAAAATATTATAGCGTATTACCAGGGATTATTAAAAACGGGATCCGAGTATACCGGTAAACTCGAAAATCCATCCATATTCCTGCGAGCTTTAGGAGAAGTCAGCGCAGCCTGTGGTGCAAGCACGGACGATTTTATGAATCTCTACATCCAGGTGGTCAACAACCTCATTTCTGATATCAAGTATCAATGTATCGGTGATCCAGCAACCAAAGTAGCCATAGAGATTCTTTGTACATTGGTGAAAGGGAAGACTTTGGACGAGGCCTCCCTTATAAAGGAGGATGCGTTTTCTCAATTTCTGGGATGCGAGGACGAATTAATGCGGGAAAAAGCCAAGTTCCTGTTGGAATTACTCAACGGGGAAATCCTTCACTATAAAGCACAAACTGAATAGATTTGCTCAAATGCCCTGAAGCAATTTCTCATCCGCATCATTTCTTTGGCTGCAAAGCGGATTAACAATGAGGTTGGCCTACTGTAAGCCGTTTATCATCCTGACTTAAATCAAACTTGACTTTGCCTATAACTTATTGCATAATATAGTTTGTTGACGGGATGTAGCTCAGTTTGGTAGAGCGCACGGTTCGGGACCGTGAGGTCGCACGTTCAAGTCGTGTCATCCCGACCATAATGAACGACGGTTGATGTTTTGGAACACTTCTTTTGGAATGTCCAAACATCAACTTTCTTTTTTTGCATTGAAGTCTTTTGCTTATGCGGTTTTGGGCGTATAAGCAATCATTTTATCATCGTCAAAAGCAAAACAGTAGAATGTATAGTTATCGGTTTTAAAATTGTTTATCTGATAAATCAGAAATTCAATTTTTTTACCCGTATATTGCTCCGCTTTCAGGTCGCCCTGTTCTATCAGCTCTTTGAGTTGGGGATTGGCGGCAATGCTGTTATTGATCGTTATAAAAAATTGCACGCCGCTGTTGGTGGCAATTTCAGAGTCGTCACCTATAACCGCATATATCTGTTTGGCGTTTTCTATACCCCGTTTTTGTTCCTCACAGTAAAGGTGTCTAACTTATGTTCCATAATAACCCTTTAACCTAATTATATGCAATCCTTATATAATAAGATTGGTAATTTGTATAATAAATCCAGGGCGGAGGCTTGGAATATATGATATAAAAATTTTTGGTGTGTCCCAGTGTGTCCATATGGGACAAATTGGCCGCTAAAGAGGAACATTGACGGAAGACATAGGTCTTAACTCTCGCAAAAAACCGAGTTTGAATAAAAATTGCTGCATCTTGTTATTGAGCATCACTACTTTTTAATATAAATTCATGTTCCGATAATAGATATTATGTAAACTCACCCCTTCAAAACTGGTTAATTTTATCTTTTTTGTTAGGTTACGCATTAGCATTGTTTAAAGAGAATTACTGTAGTCAAACATTTGTTCCCTGTCCTACTGAACCCACATCCAAACGGTCATTCGGGACTTCACTTTTACCTGAAACTTACAACCACAAGAAATAATGGTAAACCCAAGGGGTAGGTTGGCATCCCTCCTGAGTTCAAACACTAACCCGAAAGTTAGGCAGGAGGAACTCTTCTTCCTTCCTATCGGGCGGGCTCTGCAGCAGGTTACTCAGAATTGATCATGGCTGGAGGCCAGCCACGGCATGATACAAGGTGCTGTTGACAAAGGCCGTTGGCATGTTCAATCACGTTAATTGCCGGCGTTCCTATCCCAGATATCACCGAGAAAAAGCCCCAGGTTAATAAAAACAGTCACCCACAGTAATGCTCCGGCAGCTGAAAAAAACATTACCTTCCAATAAGGCAACCTGGTGATTCCAGACAGGTAAGGCGTTATGTGCCTTAACCCTGGCACAAAATAGGCCAGGACGATGGCCGGCGCCCCGTATCTTCCCGCCCATGCCTCTGCCTTTAAAAGCTTCTCCGGCGTTACACTAATAAAGCGGCCATACTTTTCAAAAAAGGGGTTTCCTATTTTCCTCCCGATAAAATAGCTCACGGACACGCCGGTCAGGCTTCCCAGAACAGCCGTAATCACTACTGGCACAAAGCTTAATATGCCCCTTTCCACGAAAAAACCTATTAAGGTGAGGATTGACTTGGAAGGAAGCAGCACCCCCAGGGTGTCCAATACGAAATACAGGTATAATCCGGTATAACCATGGCTTGATATAAACTGCGCGGCCAATTCCTTCAAGTCCAGAACCATTCCCTCCTCATGTATCAACTGTTTTCTGTTTATAAAGAAGGAGAGCTTGCGCTCTCCTTTATCTTCACCCCTGCGGTAGTAGTAAACACAGGCAAATATAATGCTTTATTACTTGTCAGCTTCTTGAGCTGCTTTAGCCTTTTTAATAATATCTTCCGCCAAGCGTCCCGGCACTTCTTCGTAGCCGGTAAATTCCATCGTAAAAGAACCGCGTCCCTGGGTCATTGACTTAAGATCAATGGCGTAACGGTACATCTCAGATAGCGGAACATGTGCTTTTATCAAGGTTTGTTTCTCCTGGGGTTCGGTGCCCAATACCCGGCCGCGTTTTGTATTGAAATCACTGATTATGTCACCCATAAAGTTGTCGGGCACTAAAACTTCAACATCCATCATCGGCTCCAGGAGAACAGGTTTAGCCTGCATGGCTCCTTTTTTAAACGCAAGTGAAGCGGCGATTTTAAAAGCCAGTTCCGAAGAATCAACCGTATGGTAAGAACCATCATAAAGGGTGGCCTTCACTCCTGTTGTTGGATAACCGGCCAGCACTCCTTCCGTCATTGCTTCCCGGAGACCTTTTTCAACGGCGGGGAAATAGTTTCTGGGAACAGAACCACCGAAAACATCCTCTTCAAAAACAAAATCCTCCTCAGGATTTGGCTCAAATCGTATCCACACGTGACCGTACTGGCCGCGGCCACCTGATTGTTTTTTATGTTTTCCTTCCACTTCAACTTTTGCCCTGATGGTCTCACGATATGGTACTTTGGCATCATTCGTAACTACATCAACGCCAAACTTGCGTTTCAGCCGTTCAATCATAATATTTATGTGCAACTCGCCCATACCTGTAATAAGAGTCTGTTTTGTTTCGGTATTTTTCTCAACCTTCATAGTCGGGTCTTCTTCCAGCAGTTTGTTAAGCGCGTCACCTAGTTTGTCTTCATCGTTTTTACTCTTGGGAGCGATTGCCACAGACAGTGTTGGTACCGGGAAATCAATCCCTTCCAGGACAACCGGTTTGTCCTTATCACATAAAGTGTCGCCTGTAGCGGTATCCTGCAATTTCACAACAACAGCCAAATCACCGGTGGGAACCACATCGGTTTGGGTTGTATTCTTACCTCTGACATAAAGAACATTGCCGATTTTTTCAGTCTTTTCTTTCTTGCTGTTATATACAACCGTGTCACTCTTAAAAATACCGCTGAAAACGCGAAGGAAATTCATCTTGCCGACGTAGGGGTCCGCTATTGTCTTAAATATCAGGGCCGACATAGGACCGTTGTCTTCCTTGGGAGCCGGCAGGTAGTCTACAATGACATCCATCAACTGAACCACGCCGATGTTCTTTGTTGCTGAACCGGCCATTACCGGAACAACCTTTGCCTGCGCGATACTTTTCTTTAAACCATCCTTTATTTCATCCAGAGAGAGTTCCTCTCCCTCCAAATATTTCATGGTCAGGTCGTCGTCTCCCTCAGCCGCCGCTTCAACAAGCAATTCATGAAACTGGCCGATTTCACCGGCAAGCTCTCCCGGTACCGGCGCTTCTTTGCCCTTGCCGTCACCGGTATATGCTTTATTGTCAATGATGTCAACCACACCGGTAAAGGTATCAAATGAACCGTTGGGGATCTGGAGCGGCGCAAAATTACCCTTGAATTTAGTTTTTAGCTCATCTATGACTTTGTTAAAACTGGCATTTTCCCGGTCCATTTTATTTACAAAAATTATTTTCGGCAGGTTATATTTTTCGGCAATATCCCAAATTACTTCATGCTGCACTTCCACGCCGTCCACGGCGGATATGACAAACATGGCGCAGTCGGCAACTCTCAACGCTCCCTTTACTTCACCGATAAAATCAGAAAAACCGGGTGTGTCCAGCAAGTTAATTTTCACGCCGTTCCACTCGCAAGGAACAAGGCTGGTATGTATGGTTATTTGTTTGGCAACTTCTTCCGGATGATAGTCGGCAGTCGTGGTGCCGTCTTCTACCCTGCCCAACCGGGAAAGAATCCCAGTATTATAAAGCATGGCTTCAACGAGAGATGTTTTCCCGGCTCCGCCATGCGCAACCACACCCACGTTGCGTATCTGACTGGTTTGATAATTCTTCAAATCGTGTTCCCCCTTTTGTAAATAATGGTTTCCTTAAAGCATTATTTCTATACCACTTAGAGCCCAAGCAGGGATTTTCTGGATGAAAACAAAAAGAACCCCCCCTCAGGAGCAATTATTACGGTACCCCAGGCCAATGGTACAAATAAATGGCACAAATATTAAGTGTTATTCTACAGCAGGTGGGCAAATTCCTTGTTATTTATAAAATAACCTGGACTTTTTTTAGGTGAAAAGATGTGTGCTATAAATTTTACCTCATAGGAAAAAGAAGGATGCATAGATATTAACATTATATTACTATAAATTACCTTAAGGGCAGGTGAAATATGGCTGGCCAATCATTAATCAACGGGGCGTTGGTCCTATTGTTAAGCGGTCTATTCAACAGAATAATGGGCTTCATATACGAAGTTTTTATGATTCGCCTGGTCCAGCCTGAGGGTATTGGCCTGTTTAACATGATTTATCCTGCATATGTTTTGGTAGTGGTAATGGCCACGGCAGGTATTCCGGTAGCTATAGCCAAATTGGTTTCGGAAGAGGTGGCCCGCGGCAATTTAACCGGGGCATACCGCATTTTTAGATTTTGCTTGTTAACCCTTATGGCAAGCAGCGCTATTGTCACCGTATCGTGTTGCCTCGGAGCACCCTTGCTGCTAAAATATGTTTTTGTCAATCCCAAAGTATATTACAGCTTTTTATTTCTCATTCCCGGTATTATAATAGTATCTCTTTGCTCTGCCTTCCGTGGTTTTTTTCAGGGACTTCAGCAAATGAAGCCGACAGCTTTAACCCAATCTCTGGAACAATTGATCAGGTGCGTTTCCGGTCTGATATTTGCCTGCATACTGCTGCCGAAAGGTATTGAATATGCGGCGGCCGGGGCTTCACTAGGGGTAGTGACAGGAGAATTAGCCGGATTTGTATCCATTCTGCTGATTTATGCGCGAAATCGTCCTTATGTACCATCCGGCCTGAAGGCAGAGCATTTTGAATCGCTTCGTTCAATTGCTGTCAGGGTTATTAATCTGGCTTTTCCAGTTTCATTGACTCGTATTGTGTCTACCACTCTTTTATGGATAGATGCTGTTTTAATTCCCCAGCGTCTTTTAGCAAACGGCATGGAATTATCTGAAGCTACTGCTGATTATGGTCAATTTGTGGGCATATCCCAAAGCTTGCTGTTTGCCCCGGCGATTATTACTATTTCACTTGCCACCGCCCTGCTCCCGGCAATATCAGGCGCGCTGGCGGTAAATAATATAAAACTTGTCAAAACTCGCTGCGCAGACGCCGTTAGAATTACCTTAATAGCCGGGATACCTAGCACCGTTGTCTATATGATGCTTTCAGAAGAATTGTGCGGATTGATTTTCGGCTATCCAAAAGCGGGAGCAAGTCTTAGCGTAATTGCTCTGGGGGGACCTTTCCTGTACCTCGTGCAAACTACCACCGGTATTCTACAAGGGCTCGGCAAAGCTTCCCGGCCGTTTAGAAACCTGGTAATCGCCTCTTTTTTTAAAATTGCCGGCATATACTACCTTACAGGAATGCCACAATTAGGCGTGCAAGGCACATCTGCGGCTTTTGTTATTTATTTCATAATTATGTCTTTGCTTAATCTGATTGACGTGCGCAGGTTTACCGGCCTAAAAATAGAATTGTGCAAATTACTCTTTAAACCGTTGCTGGCAGGGGTGGGAATGGGCTTCGTGATTTTGCTCTCCCAAAGTTACCTGCATGTCTACACAGAATCTTTATTATTGGTAACTTTTGGAGCTGTAATTAGCGGCCTGGTTATTTATATCCTGATATTGATATTAAATGAAGGTATTAGTACCAACGATTTGAGAAGGCTAAAATCGATAATAAATTTAAAAAACCGAAATTAGAACGTGTTGAATTCCTTAACTAAATTTTTCACATCATCCAATACCGTGTAATTGGTCAGGTCGTAATGAACCGGCGTAATCGATATAAAACCTTCATTTACCGCCCATACGTCAGTGTCAGGGTCGTTCCCGTCAACGTCAAAGGGCTCCCCTGCCATCCAGAAGTAAGTTCCCCCCCTCGGGTCGGTTCTCTTATAAAAAACATTCGTATAGCGCCTGTTTCCCAACTTGGTTATTCTTATACCGCGTGGCACCCCGGGTGGTATGTTGATATTTAAAAGGATGCCTCCGTGCAGTTCTTTACACTTTGTCACAAGTTTTTTTATAAACTTGCCTGAATACGTGAAGTCCTGAAACTCATAGCTGGCCAGCGATATAGCGATAGCGGGAACATCATTGATGATCCCCTCGATTGCAGCGGAAACCGTGCCGGAATATAAGACATCAGTACCAAGATTCGGACCCAGGTTAATGCCCGCGACAACCAAGTCCGGAGGGACCGGCAGCAACGCTTCCAAACCGAGTTTGACACAGTCTGAAGGAGTGCCGTCAACCGCCCAACCTTTTGAATTTGTACCCGGATATGACTGTTCTTTCACCCTTAGCGGCCTATGCATGGTAATTTTATGACCGGTGGCGCTTCTCTCCCGGTCCGGGGCGACTACGAAGACTTCCGCTTGATCCTCCAGAGACTTTCTGAGTTGTATAATTCCCTCCGCATTGATACCGTCATCATTACTAATTAATATTCTCATAAATGTCTCCGTCTTCAAGTCTCATAAATTGATATTTTCATGGAATCCTTGGCGACATCCTTGGTCAGGCCCAAAATAATACTCTTGCCTTTTAATGTCTTGTTCAGAAAATCAATGATCTTGTACATTTCGTCATTGGCTTTAAATGATTTGGCGGCGATTAGCTCCAGTTTCCCAGTGTTGGTGGTTTCATTATTATCCAATTTACTCCTCCTGATATCAACTTCTTAAAAGATTATAAAAGTATTTCTGTGACGTGCTTCAATCTTTAACTAAAGAAAACGCTTCCGCCCTGGTCGCTTCACTCTTTTGAAAGATGCCCCTGACCGCCGAAGTGACTGTCTTTGATCCGGGTTTTTTTACACCGCGAAAGGTCATGCACATATGTTCAGCCTCGATAACTACAAGCGCGCCTTGGGCGTTCAACCTTTTCATGATCGAATCGGCAATTTGGGAAGTGAGCCTTTCCTGGAGCTGGGGCCGCCTGGCGAAACCTTCCACCAGCCTGGCCAGTTTTGATAAACCGGTCACATTTCCCTTGCGTGGAATATATGCTACGTGCGCTTTACCGTAAAACGGCAGCAAGTGGTGCTCGCACATCGAATAAAGTGGTATATCCTTTACGATAACCATCTCCTCATGATCTCCTGAGAATTTTTTCTCTAAATGGGCATCCGGTTCCTCCCAGAGTCCGCTAAATATTTCCTCATACATACGGGCGACCCTTGCCGGCGTTTCCCTTAAACCTTCCCTTTCCGGATCTTCTCCGATAGCTTCAATAATCATCCTTACCGCTGCTTCTATTTTTTGCCGATCGTACACAATTTCCCTCCTAATGCCACCTGTAGTCAAGCTAAAGCTGGCCCATTATCTTGTGAGTCTGAGGAATAATAAGCACATTTGCCAGTTTTTTAAGCGCAAGCTGCTGCAAATACAGCGCCTGGCCGGGTGAAACACTTTTTATTCCGCAAGCTGCCGGGCTGACCGGCTGGATTATCATGGTCAAACCTGTGCCAAAATCGCTGATTAAACCGGCGGCTTGCTCGATTTCTTCCCCAGTGGTATCTTCTCCGACAACCACTTTAACAAAAACTTGCTTCTTGGCAGCTACTTTTAAAAATAATCTATGTTCTTCCCAAAAAGGAGGCTGACCGCTAATGCTTGGCAGTTTTATATCCATGCCGACTATGTCAATAAGCTCGATTACCTCTGAAAGTTTCTCAGGTAAAGTGCCGTTAGTCTCAAGATATATTCCGTGCCTGGTGCCCTGGAGCAGCGGAACCAATTCCTTGATAAATGATGTCCATAACAGCGGCTCTCCTCCGGTAAGGCTGACAGAGTGGTGTAAAGAAAGATCGTATGCGTGTGCCGCGGCGGCAACTTCTGCAGCCGACAAGGGATTGGGAAGCTGTTTAAAATCCTTGTGCCCGGGATGCTGCTCGATTCTGCAGAAACCGGACTCGCCGGCAGGCGTGTCACAGTATGAGCAATTAATATTGCAGCCAAGCAGTCTGATAAATACCTGACGGCAGCCGACCAGCAGTCCTTCACCCTGCACTGAGGAAAAAATCTCCGCGACCTGACAGGGCATTTATTTTACCCCCCGCACTTTACAGCGCGCCATTTTGATCTGCTGATACTCTTTGATGTACTCACTACACAGCGACTTGCCGACAGCCTCGATTTCTCCCGGTTTTAGCCCAATTTCCGCCAGTCCAATGGCCGGTACGGGCGCATCTTCGCCGGTAACGTTAACACCTGTGTGAATCATGGTCGAAACAGGGGTAAGAGTGGCTATCGACACGGTCAGCTTACGATCGTGAAAAAAAAGGTCATCTCCGGAACGGCTCAGAGCGGCCCCTGATTTTTCAATAATGATGTCTTTTAAGATAGCAATCAGCAGCCGCTGCCTGACTATCGTCTTCTCCAAATCAAGATCAAAGTGCTCAATGATAAAATGGAGCATGTCCTTGCTAAATATGGGCGAATTGCTTAAAACGTCTTTAATGTCGACCATTTCTGTCAACTCAACCCGGCAGGGCCCCCTGAACGAAACGACGCTATCCCCCTGCATGCCGAAATTGCGGTAAGCCCAATGTGATGACAGCTGCGTGCCGTCATAAGTAATTGTCTCCTTAATAAAAAGTTCTTTCATCAGATCCCCCTCAATATACTCATGCCGCTCAAATCAAAAGCGGCCAGGTCGGCGGCTCGTTTTAGGCGCAGGCAGCTTTCACAACGGCCGCACATTTTTTCTCCCCCGCGATAACAGCTCCAAATGTGCTGAAAAGGAACCGACATTTTGATGCCGAGTTTCAAGATATCTGCTTTGTCAAGCCTTTGAGTGTAGCTGACCACTCCAACATGGTTAAGAGTGGAATAATACAGGGAGTCGTTTATTGCTCTTACAAAGCTGGCGCTGTTGTCAGGAAATGTAGCCGCTTCTTCACTGTTAAAACCGGTTACAACCAGTTGGGCGTCGTTGGATTCGGCAAAAGCGGCGGCAATGTTGATAAAAAGACCATTTCGGTTTGGCACCCATACCTGGGCGGCGGAAGCGCCGGCCGCTGTTTTTTCATCAAGAGCTGTTATTTCCGGTTCCGGCAGTTCCAAATCGCTTTTTACCAGTGCCGTACCGGTGATATCCCGCAAAAAAGGAACTTCAACAACTTGATGACGCAAACGATAATGGCCCGCCAGGGACGCGGCTGCCTTTATTTCATTCTGCGAGGCGCGCTGCCCGTAATCAAAAGTAAGACATAAAACAATATCAGATTCCCGCAAAGCGCAGGCGAGGGACACGGCCGAATCCAAACCGCCGGAAAGAAGCACAATGCCTTTCAATACAATCAATCCTCCTCCCGGTACGCAGCCGAGGCTTCCGGAGATTCACCAACACGTACTACCGCTATTTTCGCCTCCATTAGCGAGTTAGTAAATTTAGTTTTCAAACTATTGAATATGTACCTGGCGAGGTTCTCCGCAGTGGGGTTGTTCTCGCTGTTTTGTTTAAATGGTTCCAGCATATTCAAGTTCTGGTGGTCAAGTTCATCGATTACGTCTTTTACACTACTTTTTAATTCTTTAAAATCAACCAGCATGCCTCTCTGGTCCAGTTGGTGCCCCTGAAAAACAACTTCTACTTGCCATGTATGGCCGTGCAGCCGGGCACATGGCCCATCATAGTTCATTAATGAGTGCGCCGCCGCGAAACGTGTTCGTACAGTTAGCTCATACATAGCGGTGTAATCCTCCCTCACTCTATTTAGTGCCGTCACAGACAACCTGTGTTATATCACGACTTTATAACCGGTACTTGCTGCTGCTTATTCTCTATATTTCTTAATTTTTCCGTTACCACCCAGGAGTATTCTTCCTATATGTGCCATACATAAAAAAAACCAGATAGAGAAAGCTAGGGTCAAAGACATGGAGGTTTAATCATGGGCAAAAAAAACAAGAATAAAAAAGGCGATGCCTTCTTGCGCGAAATGACAGGTTCAGCTCCAATGGTTAATCTAGACGGAGAATCGGAGAAAAATAAAATACCGCCCTCCCCAAAAACATCTAATAAGTAAACGTACCGAAATATTCTCTTACCTTGAATTCCACTCCGAGGTTACGTGCTATCGCACGGCACTTTTCGATATCCACACCCGGCCATCTGACTACCGACAATGTAACTTTGGGAATATGTGTTTTACAGCTGGCGATAAAATCAAGCATTGCCCAATAAGCCTTTTCTCCCATCTGCGGCCGGCAAATCGACACATATTGCATGGCGTCGGAAGCATTCAGGCTAATCGAAACAGCGTCAACCGAACCGGCTAATTCCAAGGCGATATCACGGCCATGGATAAGGTCGGCCTGGCCGTTTGTATCGATCCTTACCGCCGCCCCCCGCTCTTTTAACGCACGGGATGCCGCAATAACCAGATCGGCCTTAATCAACGGCTCGCCATAGCCGCAAAAAACCACTTCCCGGTACCGGCTAACATCCCCCGCGGCTGACAATAGTTCATTCAGATCCGGCTCTTTATCCAGCCAGAGACTGTATTCAGTGAGTTTATTACTGGTCTGCCTGATACAAAACACACATTCATTTGTGCATTTGTTGGTTATATTTAGATATAACGAATCACCAATTTTATAAGCATAAACATTCTCAGTCAATAGAATAATCTCCTAATTGTTTATTTAATAAGATACAATTATTCATAATACATCAAATACTTACATAAAAATAATTATAATAATTTTCCGGGGGTGTTGCAATGCCATCCGTCAATATGGATAACTTTGAGTTTCCTATTAGTGCTGGTCCGGTGGTAAAAGGTATTCTTTTCGCGTTGTCCATTGCCTTGCTGTTAAGCTTGTGCGCCGGTCTGATTTATCATTTATCACCACTCTCTGAAAAAACTCTTCCCCTGCTTGCGGCAATAATCCTGGCGTCAGGCGCTTTCGGCGGCTCTCTAACCGCCGGCAGGCAAGCCGGGAATAAGGGACTTTATCATGGATTAGCCGTAGGTCTCCTGTTTTTCATAGTCGTTTGGGCGGCAGCGGCACTATTTGTACCCGGGCAGGCCGGACTTAATATCTTTTACAAATTATTAATAATATTGGGTAGCGGTACGATTGGGGGAGTATTCGGGGTAGGGCTTTCTTAAGAATACCATATTAAAAATACTATTATGAGTATGACATGTGAATAACCGGAAGTGGCCGGTGTAATCGGAGAGCCCCAGCTAAAAGCCAGGGCTTCCTTTTTAGGGAAGAACCGGAATCGAACCGCGTAGCGGGCTCCGGACCTCGCTGTGTTCCCGACACTCCCCCCTGGTAAACATTACCATTATGGCACTCGAAACTTTATTTGTCAATAACCATTCAAGTATTCAGGAGTCAGGAGTCAGTATTCAAAATATATAAAGACAATAAATAATCTTTTATTCTGACTCCTGACTCCTGACTCCTGAATTCTCACTCCTTTTTTTACTTCACATATATTCTAGGGACTCGCAAGCTAATCATGCAGACAACTTCATAATTGATCGTGCCTAACTTCATCGCTGTCTCGTCAGCAGTGATTTCTTCGTCACCCTGTCGTCCAATGATGACAGCCTCATCACCCATTTTTATATCTGAGGCGCTGCCGGCGTCAACCATAATTTGGTCCATGCAAACCCTGCCTATTACAGGCGACCGGCGTCCATTCAACAAAACCTCCCCTTTTGAAGAAAGCGACCTCGGATAGCCGTCGGCGTAGCCCAGGGGCAAAGTGGCGATAACAGTTGGCTGAACAGTTGTAAAGGTGCACCCGTAACTTACTTTAAAACCAGCCGGCACCTTTTTAACATAAGCGACTTTAGCCTTTAAGCTCATGGCCGGAATAAGTTTCAAGCTGCTTTGCTTAAATCTGTCAGAGGGACTAAGCCCATAGACAATAATTCCCGCCCTTACCATGTCCAAGTGGGCTTCCGGCATTTCCATCAACGCCGGACTATTGGCGGCATGTTTCAGCGGGATATCAAGGCCGCCCCTGCGCAGCTCTTCGGTTATGCCGAGAAAACGTTCCAATTGCATATTAGTATAATGTTTATCTGCAGCGTCCGCGTCAGCAAAATGTGTAAATATGCCTTCTATTTCAAGATTTGGTATTTTGGCCATTCGCAATATTTCTTCTACAATATCCGGACCTGGCATTAAGCCGATTCTCCCCATACCGGTATCAACCTTTATATGCACTTTTGCCCGCGTCCCGCGCCGCGCCGCAGCTTCCGCCAGTACCAGGGCCATCTCGCGGGTATAAACTGCCTGAGACAAGCGGTGGCGCACAACTTCACCGGCCTGTTCCGGGGGGATATAGCTTAAAACTAGCACCGGCGCTTCCAACCCCGCTTTACGAAGCGCCACTCCTTCCGATATTCTGGCGACACCAAGCCAGCTGGCGCCGTTGGCCAAAGCGACCCGGCTTACCTCAACGGCGCCATGACCGTAGCCGTTAGCTTTAACCACTGCCAATACTTTAGCTGTAGACTTGGTAACCCGGCGAATTTCCCTTACATTATTGGCAATCGCATCTAAATCGATTTCAGCCCAAACCGGATATGCAGACATTCAAGTTCCACTCCTGAAAAAGCAGTTAATATTAATTGTCAATGATTACAATAAATCAGCTATATCAGTATAATTTATTTTCAAGGATTCTCCTACCGCCCGGCAGGTGAGATTGCCTTTATATGTGTTTACCCCGCGCATTAAAGCGTTATTATTCTTGACGGCCTCAGAAAAACCATTGTTCGCCAGCGCCAAAGCATAAGGAAGGTTGGCATTGGTCAAGGCGAAGGTGGAGGTTCTTGCGACGGCGCCAGGCATATTGGCAACTGCATAGTGAAGCACGTTATATTTAATGTAAACAGGATCATTATGAGTGGTAACCCTGTCGATCGTTTCAATTGAGCCTCCCTGGTCAACGGAAACATCGACAATGACTGCTCCAGGCTTCATTTTTTTGACCATTTCCTCACTTACCAGCTTGGGCGCTTTTGCACCAACCACGAGCACAGCCCCAATCAAAAGATCCGCGTAACGAACAGATTGCCTGATGTTGTATTGGTTTGACACCAGGGTGTTAATTCTCCCGCCATACAGATCATCAAGGTAGTGAAGCCGTTCGGCGTTTTGCTCGATAATGGTAACCTGCGCTCCCATGCCAACCGCCACCTTGAGCGCACTGGCACCCACCGATCCGGCGCCGATGATCACCACATCCGCAGCTGCCACCCCTGGTACCCCGCCCAGTAATATTCCCTTACCCCCATAAGGCTTTTCCAGGAAATGAGCGCCAACCTGGACAGCCATCTTTCCCGCAATCTCACTCATCGGGGTGAGCAAAGGCAAAACACCGTTGTCCAGCTGGATGGTTTCGTAGGCTATGGCTGTCACTTTGCCATTAATTAAAGCGGCCGTTAACTCCGGCTCACGTGCAAGGTGAAGATAAGTAAAAAGAATCTGGCCTTCTCTTAATAGCTGGAATTCACTGGGGAGCGGTTCTTTCACTTTCAGAATCATAGCTGCCCGTTTGTAGACTTCGGCGGCGGTGGCAACCAGTTCAGCTCCCGACGAAATATACGCTTCATCTGTAATACCGCTGCCAAGACCGGCTTTTTCTTCTATCAAAACATGGTGTCCGGCTCCGGTAAATGCCTGCACACCGGCCGGGGTAAGCGCGACACGGTCCTCATTTATTTTTATTTCCTTGGGTACTCCGATAATCACAATAATAACACCTCCTGAAAAAAAATATTCATTCGGTGTCAAGAACGTTCATCATTGCCGCCGGTAGGTTAAATAATATGTCTCCCGCGGTTAAGCCGATCATTCCTTTTAATCTGGCTCCCATGTCACCGGCCAGGCCGTGCACATAAGCTCCGGCGGAAGCCGCCTGGGCCGGACTCAGGCCTTGTGCGATAAGCGCCGCAACTACTCCTGTCAGGACGTCGCCGCTGCCGCCGGTGGCCATACCAGGATTGCCGGTAGGATTAATATAAATTGCTCCGTTCGGAGCGGCCACCACTGTCCGGGCACCCTTGAGCAGCGAGACCACATTCCAAAGAGTAGCCGCTTTTGCCGCCACCGCAAGACGATCCTCTTGAATCTTCCTTGTCGTAACACCCATAAGCCGGGCCATTTCACCGGGATGTGGGGTGATTACTACCGGGGCCTGAATTTTCCTTAGGATTTCTACTTCTCCAGCCAGGGCATTTAAACCGTCGGCATCAATCACACACGGAATTCGCACTGACGGCAAGAGTTCTCTAACCATGGCAACAACTTCGGGCACAGTTGACAGACCTGGACCTAAAGCCAACACATCCGCGTTTTCCAGCAAGGATAGAATCTTTTGGCGCGCGCCACGGCTCAAGTTTCCCTTTCCGGTGTCAGGCAAAGGCACAGTCATTACTTCTGTCAGCTTTGATTCCATTATATCATGAAGCGATTCAGGCACCGCCACGGTGACCAGCCCGGCTCCCGCCCGCAGGGCGGCTTCACCTGCCAGGCAAGCCGCTCCGGTCATTCCACGCGAACCAGACACAACCAGCACCCGCCCGAAGTTGCCCTTATGTGCGGCCGACAGGCGGGGAGGCAGCCATTCCTTAATCATTTCTCTGGTAATTAAATATCTTTGCGGCGCTTCTTTTTCTATAAGAACGGCCGGTATAGAAATATCGGCGATGTGCAGTTCGCCGGTGTAATCAGCGCCGGGCTCCAGAATCAACCCTAATTTGGGGAGGGCGAAGGTAACCGTGTGAGCAGCTTGAATACAGGGTCCGTTTGCCTTACCGGTATCCGCTTCAAGACCCGACGGTATATCCACGGCAACTATCGGTTTGCCGCTTCCGTTCAGCACCTCTACTATCCGCCCCGTTTTTTCAACCATTTTCCCTCGAAAGCCAGTTCCGTAAATAGCATCAACGATTAGATCCGTGTTCATGAGAACTAAACGGACAATATTAATCCCGTCCCCATGCTGCAAAGAGTACACCTTCTGCCCCATTTTCCGCCAGATGTTAAGATTATTAGCAGCATCACCGGTGCCCTCTTCCAGTTCTGCGACGGCCATCACCTTAACTTCCGCACCCATATTAAGCAGGTGACGCGCTATTACGAAGCCGTCACCACCATTGTTGCCTTTACCTACAAATACAGTGATCACTTTACCGCGCACACTACCCAGCACTCTTCTTATTACTTCCACCACCTGGCGGCCGGCATTTTCCATCAAAACCATACCTGGAATTTCATAATCCTTGATAGCGGTTTGATCGAGTTTCTTCATTTCCTCGGCAGTAACAACCCGCATTTATTACGCCTCCTTTCTTATAGCAACGGCAAAAGCCATTGCCCTGCCCCGGTCATGCGATAGACTTATAAGTATCTCACAAATCCCTTTCTCCCTAGCCAGAATAGCCGTATTGCCCTGCAAACGCACAGTCGGACAACCGCCTGTTTTTTTACAGACCTCGACATCGGTCCAGCGGGCGCCGGCGATACCAGTACCCATAGTTTTGAAAACAGCCTCTTTGGCGGCAAATCGCGCAGCATAGCAGGCATAACGATCCCGTTTCTTGTTGCAGTAGCATTGTTCAGAAGGTGTAAAAATCCTGTTGAGAAACCGGTCACCGATACGTTCCACCGCATCTTTCAGCCGGTTAATTTCCACAATGTCCACCCCAATGCCGGCCAAACCTTCCGCCGGCAGTTTAACGCAATTAACTCCCAAAAAGTACCCAACTCCTATTTTTTTACCTTAATCTTTCGTCAGTAAAAAGAAAAAACCTGCCAATAGTGATATTCCTTTAACAACGGGTCAACCTACCCGTTTCTAAACACGTTAGGCAGTGCATATAAGCTTTTTCAAGCTATTAATAATTTAAAATCCTAAAATCCTTCTAAGTTTTTTTGCTTGAGCCCTGCTAACTGGAACCTCACTACCTTCCTTATCTGCAACAATAAGGTTGTATGTGCCGTTAAAAAAGGGCACTATTTCTTTTACTTTGTGCAGGTTAACCAAATAACAACGGTGGGTCCGGAAAAAACATTGCTGATTAAGTCTTACCTCCAGCTCTTTTAATGTGAAACGCGTAAAAAGTTTATCGGATTCCGTTTTAATATAAACATTATCCTGCAGAGTAAATGCATAAAATATATCAGATTCAGTGACCAATATAGTTTTACCTTGTTTGCCCGCCGGAATACGGTCTATTTTTATGTGATCCTGTAGTTGACGCTGACAGGCATCCGCTTTTTTTTCGCGATTCTGCCCGCCGGTTTGCTTGCCGGGGGAACTGTCCGCCGTTGCCGCCAACTCAGTCAGCACAATATTATCCTGTGCCATCTTATTTACTTTACTGATTGCTTTTTTCAACCGTCCCGGTTCAACGGGTTTTAATAAATAGTCGACGGCATCTACCGCAAAAGCGGAAACAGCATACTCTTTATAGGCAGTTACAAATATGATATATGGTTTAGGGTCCATGTCCTGAATTGCCGCCGCAACTTCCAAACCGCTCATCCCGGGCATGGAAACATCAAGAAAAAGAACCTGATAATTGAGCGCCTTGATTAATTCCAATGCTTCGTTGGCATTGGTTGCCTCACCTACTATTTCAATATTGCCAAAGTCGCTCAAGGCTAAGCGAAGTTCCTGCCTGGCAGGATACTCATCATCAATGATTAGCGCTTTGAGCTTCACCGGTGAGACCCCCTTCAAAATCCTCATTCATTATCAAAGGAACCTTAAAATATACACAGGTGCCTTTATTTTCACTACTTTCAATACGGAGACCGCAATCCTTGCCGAACAAACTGATCAGTCGTTCATGAACATTGCTTAAACCAATTCCGTTACCGGAGCCGAAACCGGGAAGCAGTATATTCTTTAACTGATCATTGTTCATCCCGATACCATTATCCATTACCGCAAAAAACATTTCTTTTGCTGACGCGTTTATTTTTATATGCACCGTCCCCGCCCCAATTTTAGGCTGGATACCGTGTTTTATGGCATTTTCAACAATAGGTTGCAGCGTTAACGCAGGTACCCGGCAACCAAGCAAATCCGGGTCAATATCTCTTTGAATTATTAATTTTTCGCGAAAACGCGCCTTTTCAAGAATCAGATATGTGTTTATATATTCAATCTCTTCTTTTAGACTGTTAAAATGCCCGTGTCTTTTTAACGCATGGCGTAAAAAGGAAGCCAGGCGTATTAAGAGACGGCGTGCCGTTTCGGGGTTAGTCCGGCAATAAGATACTATGGTGTTCAGGGTATTGAATAAAAAGTGCGGGTTTATCTGGGCATGCAGGAAATCTAGTTCCGCTTTTTTTATTTTGGCATTTTGATGTTTCCAGATGTAGGCGGCAACAAGGCAGGTAGCCGTTAAACTGGAAATAATCATTAAAATAACAATCTCCCGGGGCTCCGGACTGACTAGAAATATTATCAGAACAGCCGTTATCTGGACAAGTCCCCAACGTAAAAAAACACCGAGAATGTTATTTAAATGAACCATAAATTAACTCCTGCCCGAGTTAATAATTAATTAAATACTATAAATATTCTACATGTAATAATAGATTCCTCTTGAAATATTTAAGAAATCAAGCTTCATGGATTACCGGATTACTGTTAAAATATTTTCAATATTCAGGTATTTTGCAGGCCCTTTCACTCACATTTCTTGAATTGGAGCTAAACTTTCAAATTATTTTCTTCACCTTTTCTTAAAACCGTCAGTTCATCCAAAATATGATTGGCCAGCGATAACTTGTCCATTTTAGGCAGGGAAACAATCCTGCCGCCGGGGAAGACCAGTTTCGCTATGTTTGTGTCTGTGCCAAATCCGGCGCCGGGCAGAGTGACATCATTAGCCACCAGCATGTCCAAATTTTTGCCTTCCACTTTCAATACAGCATTCTTTTCCAAATTTTCAGTTTCAGCGGCGAAGCCAATAAGCACCTGCTGTTTTTTCTTTCTACCCAATTCAGCGAGAATATCGGGGTTTTTTTCAAGCTCTATTGTTAGAGAACTCTCATGTTTTTTTATTTTTTGCTTTGCCGCTGTTTTCGGCCTGTAATCTGCCACGGCCGCGGACATAACTACAGCGTCAACCATTGAAAAACTCTCCATCACCGCGGCATACATCTCGTTTGCCGTTTGCACATAGATTACTTCAACCCCCGGCGGCGGATTCAACGCAACCGGCCCGCTAATTAATAAAACACGGGCGCCTCTTTTTGCCGCGGCATCCGCAACGGCATAACCCATTTTGCCCGAACTTCTGTTAGTCAAATACCGCACCGGATCGACGGGTTCTGTAGTTGGACCTGCCGTTACCATTACCGACAGCCCGCGCAAATCCTCATTATTGGAAAGAACGGAATTAATCTTATCCATTATTAAATCCAATTCCGCCAACCTGCCGCGTCCTGCCGTGCCGCAAGCCAAACGTCCCACACCGGGATCGACAAAATGGTAACCAAGGTTGCGCAGTATGGACAAGTTTCGCTGAACAACCCGGTTATTATACATATTTACATTCATTGCCGGACATATGAGAACAGGACACGTTGCAGCCATAACCACGGTGGAAATCAAATCGTCGGCAATACCGTTGGCGGCCTTGCCGATAACATTCGCTGTCGCAGGCGCAAGAACAATCAGATCCGAGCCGGTGGCCAGTTCTATATGCTGAACTATACCACCTGCCGGCCTTTCAAATAAATCAGTATACACATGGTGCCCGGATAGTGTCTGGAAGGTCAGCGGTCTTACAAACTCCTGGGCGGCCCGGGTCATTATCACTCGCACCCTGGCCTTGCCGGAAGCGAGGTTGCTTACTAATTGCGCTACTTTAAAAACCGCTATACCGCCGGTTATTCCCACGGTAATATTTTTACCCGCCAGCATTTAGCAATCCTCCCTGCTACTTGATTCCGGTCCTGTTTCTTTTATAAATAATCTTGTTCAGGGCTATTTCTTTAAGCGCGGTTGTTACTGGCTTGTCGCTAGCCATGTCGAGCTTAATATTTCCCCTCTCGGTGAGTACCCTGGCCCGCTTCGCCGCAACCACTACCAGGGTATACCGGCTGTCTACCTTTTCCATAAGCTCATCGAGAGTTGGTTGGTTCATATCCACCCTCCAATTAAATATAACTATTTGAACTGCGTGATAAACAACTCGTGATACCGGGGGCGTAATTTTTCAACTGTGATAACCGCATGGATTTTTTTCAGCGCGCGAGAGATATCGTCATTTATAACAAAAAAGTCATACTGGCGGGCTAATTCCATCTCACTTACGGCGCAACTTAAACGCTTTTCAATTTCTTCCCTTGAATCGGTGTCTCTGGAAATAAGACGCGACCTTAACTCGGATTTGGACGGGGGCGCAATAAAAACCAGCACCGCGTCAGGATAATTTCGCTTCACCTGAAGGGCGCCTTGAATATCAATTTCGAGTATTACATCGTTCCCGTGTTCAAGGGTTTCTTGCACAAATCTCCGCAAAGTCCCGTAATAATTACCATAAACCTCTGCCCATTCGAGAAGCTGGTCATTTTTAATTAAATCTTTGAAAACCTCTCTTTGCAAAAAATGATAATGTAATCCATCCACTTCACCTTTCCTTGGCGCTCTTGTGGTGGCCGAAACAGAAAGACGTAATGAAGGATGATCCTTTTGAAGAGCTAAGGAAATGGTTCCTTTTCCCGCACCGGAAGGACCGGATATTACCAGTAACGCGCCTTTTTCCCGCACTGCTGTTTCCCTCATGTTTAATCAGATGAATCTTCGTTCTGGGTAATTACTTCCTTGGACACCAATCGATGGGCCACGGTTTCCGGCTGAACAGCGGATAGAATGACGTGATCACTGTCGGCAATAATTACAGCTCTGGTACGGCGCCCGTAGGTAGCATCGATCAGCATACCTCGATCCCGGGCTTCCGTAATAATTCTTTTAATAGGTGCAGATTCCGGGCTGACTATGGCGATAATCCGGTTAGCCGAAACAATGTTGCCAAAACCAATATTAATTAACTTGATCTCCACAAAACTTCCCCCTTAGTATTATCTTCCCTAAGATATAACCATTATCTTACTCAATATTTTGAACTTGTTCTCTTATTTTTTCCAACTCACTCTTTACCTCTATAACCAAACGATTAATCTCCAGATCGTTTGCCTTTGAAGCAATTGTATTGATTTCTCTGTTCATTTCCTGAATTAAGAAATCAAGCTTGCGTCCGACAGCTTCATTTGTGTCAAAACAAGCATAAACCTGACTCAAATGACTGTCTAATCGGACAGTCTCTTCCGTAATATTGGAGCGTTCGGCAAACAACGCCGCTTCCGCTGCAAGACGTTCCGGATCCAACCCGCCGTCATTTAGAAAATCATTAAGGCGTGTTTCTAATCTTGTCCGGTAATCCTCTGCGACATAAGGCGCTCTTTCTCTTATTCTAACATTATAGCCAGCTATTTGTCCTACTCTTTTCCCAATATCCTTAGCCAGTTGTTCTCCTTCTGTCACTCTCATTTTTATCAAATCTTCAAGGGCGATTTCCACTGCTTCCCGTATAGCGGGCCACCATTCTTCTATATTTTCGGGGGCTTCTTCCAATACCATCACACCAGGCAGCACTGTAAGGTGCTTTAGCTTGATTTCGCCCTCGACACCAAGCTCTTCCTGCAGTTCTTTCATTGCCTTATAATACGCCGCTGCCAGGTCTTTGTCAACTTTGACTAAGGCAGTTGTACCTTCAGCGCTTTTCTCTATTCCTAAAAAACAGTCAATTCGTCCGCGAGCCACCTGCGACTGGATAAATCGTTTAATTTGCTCTTCCATGGACATAAGCGAGCGCGGCATCCTTAAAACCACTTCACAAAAGCGGTGGTTTACCGCTTTCAACTCAACGCTGAATCTTTTTCCAAACGCGTTTACCTCTCCACGCCCATATCCAGTCATGCTTTTTAACAAATCCCCACCACCCGGTTTTAAAACTATTTTTAACAATTATTTATTATTATCTATTCTGTAAAAATTATTTTGTCAAGGAATGGGGTGTTATTCGCGCTTGGTAAAAGAAATTCCTTCAGAATCAAAAAAATATCTTGGTAAATTATCATCATGTTCAAGTCACTTAGAGCAAGCATTGACAAAAAAAAGCGCATTTTATGCGCTTTACACTTCACTCTAAATGATCCCGGAGCTTATTCTAATTCACCGAACAACCAGTTAATCCGGTCCAAACCTTCTTTCAAACTATCCATGGATATGGCGTATGACAGCCGTATATAATCATCGTTTCCAAAAGCCAATCCAGGTACTACTGCTACTTGAGTTCCATCAAGCAGGACAGCGGCCAAATCGCTCGCGCTATTAATAGTTTTTCCTTTATACGACTTGCCGAAGCAGGTCTTAACGTTGGGGAACAGGTAAAAAGCGCCGCCTGCCTTGGAACAAGTTACACCAGGAATACCCCGTAGCCGCTCCAGCGCATAATCTCTCCGCCTGGTATATTCAACCACCATCCTGCTGACTGGTTCCTGATCACCGGTAAGCGCGACAGTGCTGGCCGCCTGCGCGATTGAGGTGGGATTCGAGGTGGAGTGACTCTGCAGATCGGTCATCGCCCCCGCTACAGAAGCTGTTGCGGCCGCATAACCGATTCGCCAGCCAGTCATCGCATAGGCTTTGGAAACGCCGTTGATTATTACTGTCCGCTCTTTTAGTTCCTGCGCAAGAGTCGCTATGCTGACATGCCGGATACCGTCGTAAATCAACTTCTCATATATTTCATCGGAAATTATGGTAATATCATATTTAACGATAACCTCTCCAAGAGCTTTAAGCTCTGTTTCAGAATAAACAGCGCCTGTAGGATTACTGGGGGAATTCAATATTAATAATTTGGTGCGTGAATTAATTGCCGATGCCAACTCCGCCGGCGCTAATTTAAAATCGTTATCTTCCCTCGTTTCTACGATCCTTGCTTCAGCTCCGGCGAGTTTTATTTGTTCCAAATAGCTCACCCAGTACGGAGATGGTAAAATCACTTCATCTCCCGGTTGCACAAGAACCTGCATAGCGTTGTAAAGAGAATGTTTTGCGCCTGCGGACACGACAATCTGGGCCGGCTTATAGTCCAGGCCCTGGTCAATCTTAAATTTTTGGCAAATAGCTTCTCTTAATTCATTTGTCCCTGCCACAGGCGTGTATTTAGTCATACCGCCCCACATGGCGGCAACAGCGGCTTCTTTAATATGAGCAGGCGTGTCAAAATCCGGTTCGCCTGCTCCGAAACCAATAACATTAATACCGCGAGCTTTCATTTCCTTTGCCTTAGCATCTATGGCCAAAGTCGGGGATGGACTGATCATTTGCGCCCTGCTGGATAATCTCATATTGCTCCTCCTTGCTCAACACCGAACCAAGTCGTCATTACACTTAATTAGACAAGAACGTGTAATTAAACGCATAATTCCCATATACAGCTTATTCAATTTTAGCCATAATGCTATTTAGGTGCAATACTATATTAATATGTATACATTATTATTGCAAAAACCTAACAAATACTTCCATAATCAAACCATTACTCACCAATTAACCGGAAGAAACGGATTCTATCTGCCATAAAAGCTAATAAAAAATATTAAAACATATGGGATAAAAATGACAATAAGTGAGTAGTATAGCTTCTTCCTTTTTTTAACTCTTTTTTCATCCAGCATAATTTCAACTGAGGGGTACAAATCAATCATATATTCAAATAACTTTGTGGTAAGGGTTATCGCTAATAATAACCATATAAATATATATATCAATGAGTTAACTAAGAATATTATTATATAATTATCAATTGAATCAAAGAGGTTTTGATCAAAAAAGATCATACAGACCTTTAACAAAGAAAAAATAGAACCAGCAAGCACAACGCTGAATATCAGTTCCAAGAAGAAACTCATTTCATACCAATTTTTTCTCTTATTGTAACAATAATTAATAGTGCTATCGAATAATGACGCGACTTCACTAACCCATTCTGAATTGATTCCTCTTATTTCATATCTATTATCATAAGTATTAACAATTCCACTGTGTTCTCTAATAACAAATAATATTTTTCTTCTTAAACTTGCGCATTCAAATTTAATTCTTATCGCATTAACGGATATCTTTAATTTACTTAATAATTCCAACCAGTTGCTGCCACTTGTTGACAATGTCCTATCTCCCGTAGTAACAGAAAATGATAAGTTCACGTACTTAGCAAATATATCGTCCAGGTCGGAATTATTTGTAAAATCCTCGAACTGTTTTATTTTATCAACTATTTCCTTTTTCCAATCTTGTCCGTCTTGCCAATCCTGTTCATCTTCCGGTTGGCTTTTTTCAACAAAGTATTTTTCATAGATGTTTTTTAAATCTTCTACAGCTCTTTTCTTTTCTCCCATAAATATTTTCAGCAAAGCATTAATGCTTTCCAGCCTAAAGGTGCAGAATGAAATATTAAATTCAATTTTTTCCATATTCCTCACCTGCTTTTCATAAAACATTTATTTAGCATTTAAAATCGGGTATTCCCCGATAAAAACCTCTTCCGCGGGGCCGGTCATATACAAATGGTTGTCTGCCGCCCATTCAATAAAAAGAGCACCGGTTTTCATGTGAACAGATAATTGACGTTTGGTATAACCATTGATTACCCCAGCCACTGCCGCGGCACAAGCGCCTGTGCCGCAAGCCATGGTCTCACCGGCTCCTCTTTCCCAGACTCTCATCTTCACCTGATCATGATTGATTACCTGAACAAATTCCACATTTGTTTTTAAAGTAAATAAATGGTGTTTCTCCAGCAAAGGACCGGCTACGTGCAAAGGGATCTGTTCCACATCAGGCGCAAAAATGACGCAATGCGGGTTACCCATGGAAACAGCGGTTATGTTGTAGATCACGCCGCCTGCTTCTAACGGCTCGTCTACAACCCTTCCGGGCGGTCCTGCCATGGGTATTTCTGAGCGCTGCAACCGGGGCTCGCCCATATCTACCCGGATCAAACTTACCCGTCCGTTTTCAATGATCAGTTCCGGAACCATAATCCCGGCCAGAGTTTCCACTTTTATTTTATTCTTACTCACTATGCCGTGCTCGTAAAGGTACTTGGCGGCACAACGGAGCACATTCCCGCACGTTTCAGCTTCGCTTCCATCCGCATTAAAAACGCGCATTTTTATGTCAGCCACTTCCGAAGAAAAAAGCGGCACCAGACCATCAGCTCCAACTCCAAAATGGCGGTCACAAGCCTTCACGGCAATGCCGGGAAACTCCTCCGGATGGAAATTTTCTTCCATGCAATTCACTAAAATAAAATCATTGCCAAGACCCTGTACTTTTGTAAAACGCAATATTTATTCCTCCAAATTTGATATTTATTATTTTACCCTAATCGCACCCGCAGGTACATTATTTTTTTCTCAATTTTACCAAAAATATGTCGATATAAGGAACCAAAGACGGCAGGTATCATAGAAACAGACAAAACATAAGCCCATTGCAGACAGTTCAGACGTACGACATGGAAGTATGATTGCGCGAATGGCGCGCAATTCATCGCTACCTGTAACGCGCACGATATTAACACTGAACCGGTTAAATAGAGATTGACAAAAACACTCTCACGCAAACTGGCACGCGATTCATAATGACAGGCGATAATGAAAAACGACTGGGAAAAAACCAGCGTATTGAAGGACATGGTGCGGGCCAGTAACGTGTCTCCCGTGGCATACCCCGTAATAAACGCCAGCATTGTAGTCAAACAAATAACCGCCCCGCCGCTAATAATCCGCCAGGCCAGTTTTCCATCAAGAATGCCGTTCCTTAATTGACGGGGCGGTTGCCTCATGACATCGCGCTCGTTGGGACCCAATCCCCAGGCCATTGCCGGGAGACCATTGCTTATGACGTTAACCCACAAGAGCTGAGCTGGTATCAGAGGTAAAGGCAGAGCTGCCAGCAAAGCGAGAAACGTGGTGAATACTTCTCCTGCGTTGCAGGAAAGAAGAAAACATATCGATTTGCGGATATTGTTATAGATACCTCGTCCTTCCTCAACCGCCGCGGCGACACCGCCAAAATGCTCTTCCTCAAGGTGCATGGCGGAAACATCCTTGAGCATGCCGGTACTAGAATAATCCATAGCGATCCCTATATCCGCCTCACTGACCGCTTGGACATCTGCCAATCCTCTTCCAGTCACCGCCACTACGTGTCCCAACTGTCTCAATACTCTTACTATGCGCAGCTTTTGCTTCGGCGCAACCCTGGCGCATACAGTAACTTGATCGATATATGACCGTAACTGCTCATCGGACATACGATCCAGCTCACTACCGGTAAGGACATTTTCTTCCTTACTAATAATTCCCATTTTTATTGCTTGCGCATGCGCGGTGAACCGTTGGTCACCGTTAACCAACATTACTTTAATACCAGCCCGGTGGCAAGTTCGTACCGTTTTTGCCGCTGCCGGTTTAACCGGAGCCAGCATCCCGGTTAAACCGAGAAAAATCAATTGCTGTTCAATTACCTCTGCAGTAAAATCCACGGTACCGGCGGGAATCTGCTTATAAGCAAAAGCCAGCACCCGAAGCGCTTCTTTAGCCATTGAGGTATTATAAGCCATGATCTCCCCCTTGTCCCGGGCCGACAGGGGCGCTATTTTTCCGTTAAGGTAAATATGAGTACAATGTTCCAGCAGCACTTCCGGCGCTCCTTTTACGTAAACCGCCATAGTTCCGGAAGGCTCCCGGTATACCACAGACATCCGTTTGCGCTCGGGTCCGAACGGCAGTTCGGCCACCCGCTGTTCATCCAATTCCAATCTTTCCCGCCAAAATCCAGCTTTAGCGGCCATCACAAGAAGCGCCCCTTCTGTGGCGTCTCCCGTTATCGACCATTTCTTGCTTGACCGGCCTCCTGTCAGGCCTCGAAAAAGACCTGTGATATTAATACTGCCGCGTTTTAAAACCGCATTGTTGCAGAGTGCAGCCGCTTTAACCAATAAGGTAAACCGCATATCCTGCTTGTCCCCTATTCCGGTAAACTCGCCCTTGGGATCATAACCGTCTCCGGTCACCTCAAAAGTATGTCCGCCGACCATAACTTTGCGCACGGTCATTTCGTTCTTTGTAAAGATTTCTGTTCTGTTTAAGCAGAGCATTGTGGTGCAGCCAAGAGTATCAAGCACCGTGAATTTTCGGATAACAGCGCCGCGCTTGATTATTCGCTTCGCACCGGCGGCAAGTATTCCGGCGGGAAGTGTTTGAAGACCGACAGGGACAGCCGCTACAGCCAGGCTTAAAACCGCCAGGCATATCTCGCGGACCTCCTCGCCTTTGAGTATCAACGCGGCCAGCACCATCATACAGGTAAAAAAACAAAAAGCAGACAGACTTTTGCTGAATAACTCCAAACTTCGCTGTGCCGGTGTCTGATCTCGCCCGCCGGCCTGCATCATTCCATTAACATAACCTATCGCGTTTGCCATGCCGGTGTGGACAACAATGCCGCGGCCGTGCCCTTTAACGATCACAGTGTTCATATAGGCCATATTCAGGGTATCTTTCAAGGCCAGTTCTTTGCCGGCGAGAGCTTCTTTTGTTTTACTGACCGGTACTGATTCTCCGGTAAGAATTGATTCATCGACCTCTAATTTGTCAGCCTGCAGCAGGCGAAGGTCTGCCGGAACCAAATCCCCTTCGGCCAAGAGCACGACATCCCCGGGCACCAACTCCGCCGCGGGAAGTTCGCGCTCGTGTCCACCACGTATTACCCTCGCCGCAGGCATGGTTTTTCGTTTTAACGTACTGAGCAAACGTTGCGCGCGGTGTTCCTGGATGCCGCCGAGAAACGCCGCCGCCGTTAGTATAACAATCAAAGCTGCGGCAAAAGTGTATTCAAGGAATAGAACCGACACAGCAGTTGCCGCAAGAAGAGCCAAAAATTCAAAGCTTTTAAACTGTTTAAAAAATAGTTGATGAAATAAAACTTTTGGCGTCCTGAGCAATTGATTTGGACCAAATCTGGATAATCTT